>CBIHRH010000568.1:0-4024 GCA_966212365.1 uncultured Emticicia sp.
TAAAGATTGATATTGCATGGCCACATAGTTTTCAGCGCCTTGTTTTTCTAGTTCTGAATGGCTTTTTTGCCAGAACATGAAATCGTTAAAAAGTGTCCATTTATAGCGATGTTCGCCAGGTACACCTTTCAATGTATTTAAAAAACAATTATCGAAACCAGTAGCCAAGCCTTTTGAGAGGGCAATAGGAGGGGTGTCACCGCTATGATTTAAGAATTCTACGCCATTGCCCCATAGGAAGCGACTATTGAATTTTTGGGTAGGTTTTCCATTTACATTAGGGAAAACCTCAAAACCTAAAGTATTCTTTGTAGGAATATCGTTAATCCCACTTACTAATGCAGGTAATTGGTTTGTCTCGAATGCTGTAAATGAGCCATTCTGAATGATTTCTTTGGGAGCCGAAGGAACAGAAGTATCAGCTAATTGAGCAATACTCAGAGAAGATTTAACAGGCTCGCCTCCAAATAAGCGTCTGTAAAGCAGATACATAAAGCCCGCCACAGAAGAACCTAAAAAGAACCGTCTGCCTGTATTCATGCTATGTAAAAGTTTATGGTATGGATTATAAAGATGGAAATATTATTTCATTTTTCCTCTTTTTACTAAAAACGCAGAAAGAATCTGGTCGAATCCCTGAGAAATATCTGCTTCTACAAAGTCAATTTTATATTGCCCGCATTTCAAACGTAAATCATGATAAAATTCTTTGATAGCCGTCTGATAATGCGTTTTCACTTGCGATGGCTGTACTTTTACCTTTTCGCCTGTTTCCAGATCGATGAACTCGTAAGGACGTTCATCAAAATTAAACTCTTCTTCGGTATTTTTATCAGTTACATGAAACAACAAAACTTCATGCAGATTATGACGTAAGTGCTGCATGGCTGAGAACAGGCGTTCGGTATTAGTAATATCATCAAACATATCACTGAAAATTACTACTAACGAGCGCTTATGTATCTTTTCCGCAATTTCGTGCAGAGTTTCTACTACTGAAGTCCTTTTATTAGATTTTGGTCTTTGTAAAAGCGAGTCTAAATCTAAAAATATCTTGTGTATATGTGATGGAGTCGATTTGATTGGGGTTTGAATTTCTATGCCTTCAGAGAATGTAGTCAGACTAACCGCATCACGTTGTTTTTGCAGCGTATAGGCTAATGCGCCCGCCGCCATGATACTGAAAGTCATTTTGCCGTTAGATTTTTCGGGATAATACATCGACGACGACGTATCAATCAGTAAATGACAACGAAGATTGGTTTCTTCTTCGTAGCGCTTTACATACAATCGGTCGGTCTTGCCAAATACTTTCCAGTCGATATAGCGTGTGCTTTCGCCCGTATTATACAGGCGGTGTTCTGCAAACTCTACTGAAAAGCCATGAAAAGGAGACTTATGCAAGCCTGTAATGAATCCTTCTACTAATTGTTTGGCAAGAAATTCAATATTTCCGTATTCCCGAATTTTTACTAAATCTAACATATATTCAAACCTATGTCTATTTTGCTGTTGCCGGCTTTTTTGATGTTTTTGGCTTGGTCCCTTTCTTTGCCAGGGTTTTCTTCGACTTACCCTTGGTAGTCGTTGTACCCTTTTTTCGTCGGCTTGCTCTTTTCTTTTTTAAGGACTTAGAAGCCTTCGTTCTGACCGTCTTAGGTTTAGGCTTTAAGGGTACCGGCACTGCTTCTTCTTCAGGTTCATCCACAATTAAATCAGAAGCACTCTTAATCATAGAGTCCGGTCGTTCAATATAAATCGTGTCGTTCTCACCTACTACCGTTACTTTTACTTTCGCTATTCCATGATGAAACATGTCTAATTGTTTGGCTGCTACATGAGATAAATCAAGCAGTCGGCCTTTAGCGAAAGGACCCCTATCATTAACCCTCACAATACACCATTTATTGTTTGTCAGGTTAGTTACTTCAATCATTGTACCAAAAGGCAAAGTCGGGTGTGCACAAGTAAGCACATTTTTCTTCAGAATTTCTCCACTGGCCGTTTTTCTACCATAAAACTTGTTTTCGTAATAAGATGCTTTTCCAAACAGTTCGACTCCGATAAATGATGATTGACTGGATGCTAGAGTAGGTTTAAATAGAATGAGTAAACATAAAAAAGATACTGTTTTAAGTGTCATTCCTGGTTAAAATTTGATTTCGAACTGCATAGATACAAAAATTTCGGCAAGTGCAAAAACAATCAAAAATTTTGTATATAAATAAGAATTAAAATATTTATGTTGGAAATTTCTTATTTGAAATGAAAATAACATTATTTTTGTTTGAAATTCCTAATAAAATATTTTACATCCAGCAATAAAAACCTATATTTGAAAATCATTCTAAACCTCTAAAACTTAAAAGGATTGTGGAAAGAGAAGACAGAGACAAAATTTACTCTAAACGTGTCAGAGCGGGTAAGCGTACTTATTTTTTCGACGTAAGAAGTACCCGTTCAAATGATTACTACCTAACTATCACCGAGAGCCGTCGTTTTCAGAAAGATGGAGGATTTGTATTCGAAAAGAGCAAGATGTTCGTTTACAAAGAGGATTTTAACAAATTCCTCGAAGCTCTACAAGAAACCATTGATCACATTAAAACCGAGCTTATGCCAGAATTCGACTTTGACCAGTACAAAAACGAACAAGTTTCTGTTTCGAACGACGAAACCGATGATTATGCATCGGGTGGTAGTTCTGATTTAAAATGGGAGTAATCCTTACGGGGTAATTCGTACCAGGTAATCCTTACCGGGTAGTTCTTACCATCTTATCAATTATCAAATCTTGCTGCTGATTCTGCTTGGTCTTCTTTACGCCTGGAATCTGTTACTACCCTTTATTATTGATAATTGTAGCGTGCGTAGGGGAGTTAAAGACATTCAGCCTTTGGGAAATTCTCAAAGGCTTTGCTATTATAGGCTTACTCCTAATGCTACACCAAACTTTACCAATCACACTTTCATTTACTTTTGCCTTTCTCCTGCTTTTACCGTAATTTTGCGGAAATTTTTATTTAGAATAATTTATCAGATTATATGCCTTTACAAGCCGGAATTGTGGGACTACCCAACGTTGGAAAATCAACTCTTTTTAATGCAGTATCAAATAGTGCCAAAGCTCAGGCAAGCAACTATCGTTTCTGTA
The DNA here is from genome assembly GCA_966212365.1 of uncultured Emticicia sp. Lineage (GTDB taxonomy): Bacteria > Bacteroidota > Bacteroidia > Cytophagales > Spirosomataceae > Emticicia. Next base: position 3,155 of record CBIHRH010000568.1, read on the forward strand.
CTATTGACCCGAATGTAGGTCTGGTTGACGTACCTGACGAAAGATTGGATAAATTGGCCGAATTAGTAAAACCGAATAAGTTAGTACCAACCCAGATTGAGATTGTAGATATTGCCGGATTGGTAAGAGGTGCCAGCCGTGGAGAGGGTTTGGGAAATAAATTCTTAGGAAACATCAGAGAAGTAGATGCAATTATACATGTAATCAGATGCTTTGAAGATGAGAACATTCTTCGCGACGAGGGTGCAATTAACCCGATAGGTGATAAAGAAATCATCGATACTGAATTGCAATTGAAAGATTTAGAGAGTGTAGAGAAGAAGATTCAGAAGATCGAAAAACAAGCCAGAGTAGGAGGCGATGCCAAAGCCAAAGCTGAATTCGACATTTTGAAACGTTGTCAGGAGTGGTTATTACAAGGCAAAAACGTGCGTGAATTAGGTCTGGCAAAAGAAGAATTATATGCGGTGGCTGATTTATTCTTGTTATCTATCAAGCCCGTGCTATATGTAGCTAACGTTGATGAAGCCTCTATGCACACAGGTAATAAGTATTCAGAAACACTGCAAAAGGTAGCAGATGCAGAAAGAGCGCAGATGATTATTCTGAATAACTCAATTGAGGCACAGATTACAGAAATGGAAGACCCTGACGATAAAGCAATGTTTTTCGAAGAATATGGAATGAAAGAAGCAGGATTGAATCGTTTAATCAGAGCAGCGTATAAATTACTAACGCTTCGTACCTATTTTACTGCGGGTGTACAGGAAGTAAGAGCCTGGACAATTCAGGAGGGTTGGAAAGCCCCACAAGCCGCAGGGGTTATCCACACTGATTTTGAAAAAGGGTTCATTAAAGCAGAGGTTATTG
>CBIHRH010000569.1:0-4023 GCA_966212365.1 uncultured Emticicia sp.
TGTGGTTCTTTTCACTTTTTTACCAAAATATCCACCTACACCGCGGACCTTTCTAAACTCGACAATTCATTTAAAGGCTAAATTGAAACATATCAGCTAATCGTTCCTGATATTTTTTTATATCAATCCCAAATTCATCTTTCAGACACTGCACTAAATCAACCTCACTATCAAAAGTAAAAAAATGTCTTCCGGTTTTATTTCTCTCCAAAAACCGATTATTAAAGATGGTTTTTCTGCCGTCTTCCGTAGGCTTAGTACAAATCAGGTTTTTCACGAAATGAGAATCCTCCGAAGTCTGTTTCAGATGGCATTGCGGTTCAAATTTTTCAATCGGAACATCAGCCAGATTAAATACATACCTTTCTTTAAAATTTGCTCCTGTGCCAGACATCTGCAAACTATAAGTATCTTCACTTACCTGTTTAATCAAAAAATAATTTGCCCCGTCAAATTGTACTACATCAGGCTTAATTTCAATTGGATTAATAAATAAATCACCATAACCAACATCCAGAAGCCAATCTGACTCCAGCCTCACTCTTATGGCCATATGGTCGTATTGAGGGCCGGGTTGATTGTTAGTCACAATCTGTGCTGAAATAATATTAGCCTCGTAGCCCAATTGATTTAATAACCAATTGAATAAAGCATTGAGTTCGTAGCAAAATCCTCCACGAAAATAATTGACCACTTTTTTATAGATTGCTTCCACATTTAGCGATATAGGCATACCTAAGTGAATATCCAGACACTCAAACGGAATGCTATATACGTGCAATTGATGAAGTTTAAAAAGGTTGTTAATACTAAGCTGATGCAAATCAGGATAGCTGATGCGAGCTAAATAGCTGTCGATGCGCATAGAGTGTGAATTTACGGTAATAAGTTAAGTTTGTTGTTAAAGTGCTACTGTAATGGAACTATTGACAAAGTATTGATAGACTGATAACCATCATTTTTTTTAAATAGTTTTTAACAGGTATACTATTTAAGACGAAATTTTAACACATAACGCTGTTGCAGGAATCTTACTGGTACAAAATTTTAGACGAATACCATATAAGAAATATCCGGGCAACAAATAAAAAGATTGATGACACTTAAACTCTCTTCATCTGGCATATTGGCTTGTTTAGTAAGTGTATTTATACTCTTGCTATTCGGAATGCTGGTCTACTCGCTTAAATTAACAAGCAACAAATCTCATGAATATAAGCTAAGAATGATTATGAATAGTCCATGCGAGAGTTATGCCAAAATCACTGGTAAATATGCGCTGGGTGGCGGTTTTGACATTGAATATGAGTTTAGAGGCAAAACTTATGGGCAAGTAATGAAAGTAAAAAAGGAAGTATATAAGCGCTATAAAACCAGAGATAGTATTCCGATTACACTGTCAAGCGATAATCCAACTATCGTGAGTCTTACCAGCGAATTAAATGCGTATAAGCATAACCACCCCTAGCCGAAACGTCGGATCGCCTTAATGGGGAATTTTTATAAGAATTTCTTAGATTTCATCATTAAAATTCTTCAAAGGACTTTGTAAATCCTGTTATCTTATTTAGATAATTCCATCCCAAACTTATTGTTCTTCATTAAAACTTATTTGTCCAAATCAGCCCATTATAATGTCCATTTTACACCCTCTTCAAATAAAATTCAGACATTATATTTGTTCTAGAAATCCATTATTAATTAATCAATAAATATAGAACCATGCAAAATCAGGATTTAGTTATTACACTTTGGGTAGAAAAATCTATTCATGAAACCTACAATGCCATCAATCAGGTGAAAGAATGGTGGTCGGAAGAATTTACAGGCGATTCTCAATATCTAAATGATGAATTTGATGTACGCTTTGCAGATGTGCATTACTCGAAACAAAAACTGGTGGAATTAGTTCCTGACCAGAAGATAGTATGGTTGGTAACAGAAAGTCATTTAAGTTTTTTAGAAGATAAAAGCGAATGGACAGGTACTAAAATCAGCTTTGAGATTTCGGAAGAAGAAGGCAAAACAAAAATACTTTTTACCCATTGGGGCTTGACTCCCGAAATTGAATGCTTCAATGATTGTTCAAATGGTTGGGATTATTATTTGAATCGTAGTTTAGTGCCTTATATCAATACAGGCAAGGGGAACCCAAACATATTAGAAAATGAGATTGCTGAAAAATCTGCACAGAAATAAAAATGACAATTTCTTATATATAGAAGCAATACAATAAGTTAAAAATGAAACCTTTCTGAGCTCATATTCGGAGAGTATTTTCTTATCCGAAGATAAGATACAAATCAGTCAGATAGTAGAGCGATAGCATTTTTAGTTTTTGTTCATTTTTCGTCAATCTTCTTGACCCTAACTTGAACAAACTTGATATTGCTTTGAACACCTGATATAAACCCTGCTTCTCTTTATTTGCTGCAAAAAAACAAGCAAATATGAAAAAGTTATTGATTATTCTTCTATGTACAGGTCATGTAGTTTTTGCCCAAAAGAACAAAACCAAAACACAAAACACAGCTCCGGCATCGGTTGATTATAATATTAGCCTTAGTCCGGAAAAATGGGAGTTTAAAGAGGGCAAGGTTGAGTTCTTTGATAAAAATGGCACGAAATCCATGCGTATCAAGCAAGGAAATCAGGGTGCTGTATTATTAAAGGATATGACCTTTAAAGATGGTACTATTGAGTTTGATTTCGAGCCTGCTTCCCCTATGACATTAGGGTCTTCACCAACTGTATACTTAAGAGGCAATACCCAGAAAAACGACACCGAAATTTTGTATATCAGAGCCAGACCAAATAAACCAACTGCTAATGACGGGGTGCAATATGCACCAATCTTAGGCGGGGTGAATATGTGGGATATGTATCCTGAATACCAGGCACCTGCTCTTTTTGAGGCTGATAAAACCAATCACCTGAAAATGGTTGTTTCAGGCCACCAAATGCGCGTATATGTGAATGATATGAATAGGCCAACCTTGCATATTTTAAAACTAGAGGGTAATTCTACCGAAGGAATGCTAGCGCTGGATGGAGGAATGGTTGTATCCAATATGCTGGTAAAACCTGATATAATAGATGATTTACCCGGCATTATTGCTCCGGATTTAACAGATCATGATGCTCAATATCTAAGAAACTGGTCATTGACAAAGCCCACAGATTTACCTGCCGGTAATGAAGTTACTCCTGCAAACCTACCTAAGCCTGAAACATTTACAGAAACTATAGAAGCCGAAAGAAAAGGGATGATTAACCTCACCAGAAAATTTGGTGGCAATAATACCCGGAAAGTAGTGTGGCTGAAAGCTAAAATCAAAGTAGCAGAGTATCAGAAGAATGTCATGCAATTGGGCTTTAGTGATGATGTATGGGTGTTTCTTAATAATCAGATGGTATATTTAGATAAGAATAACTATCTGCAACCACCTATGCGCAAATATCCTGAAGGCCGTATATCCATACAGAATGCCAAAGTAAATCTTAATCTAAAACAAGGTGACAATGAATTATTAATTGCTGTTGCCAATGATTTTTATGGCTGGGGGATTATAGCAAGGTTGGAAAGTATGGAGGGGATTGAGTTTGTGAAGTGAGAAACACTAAATTGCTTAATGATACGATAAAATAAAGCTTTTATCTTATCATTTTTTTTTATAAATTTGTACTACCTAAACATTTCGGACGTCTCGAGTAGGAGTGCTTCGTGCCTCATAACTCATAGGTTTTATAGCCATCAAGCTGACTTGGTGGCTATAATTTTATACATGGTATAAAAAACCAAACGGCTTAATTTATTTTTCTTTTTGCTTGTAACGCTTCTTACTTCTTTTACTACATAGATTTTATCATCAATTTTCCTTATAAATTGCAATAATGATTTTTGAGTATGTCTTGTAGTTCCAATAGTTATAATTTCGTCAGGATTAAGAAACACATCTAGCATTTTTATAAAGTCTTCTCTTTCAATTGCAATTTGGCCACGTTTAGCCTCCGAAATTGGAT
>CBIHRH010000570.1:0-4021 GCA_966212365.1 uncultured Emticicia sp.
CAAGTAATACCTGGCAGATAGAAGCACAAGCACTCATTCGCGAGCAAGGCCCGGATAAAGCCCTGGCTTTTATTCAGAATCAAGTTAGCCAGACTTCACAGCCACAGATGTTGGTCTATTATGTTACTTTCTATAATGTAAATTTCCCTGATGGTAAGTTGGCATTACAGGTACGTAATTGGTTAAATACAGCAATACCACAATTAAAAACACCGCTTGATATAGCTAATGGAAGATATGAGTCGGCACGTTTGTATAAAAAAGCAGGAGACGCTGCCAAAGCAAAACAGGAATTAGCCTTAGCTAAAACAAGCCTTGCCGGAGCCAAGACTAAAGCGACTGATGCCAATAGCAAAAAAGTTGTAGATAATCTTGGGAATAGTATTAATCAATTGGCAGGGCAGTTGAATTAGTTATGATTACAAGCTATTTTCACTTAATATATTAATATGAGGGTGGATTCAAAGACACCCTCTATTTATTTCCCAAAATATATAACCGTTTTTCTTCCCCATCTGAATCAAGTATAATTACCTCTTCTTGTATCTCAACTATTTGCTCATTAAAATATTTCTGAAAATCGCTGATTATTTCTAAATCTTTATTGGTAATTAAAATTTGACCCTCTATTTCAATAAATATTAACTCCCCTCTTTCAATAATATTAGTATACCAGTATTCAGAATAACTTTCTTCTCTATTTAGAAGATAAGTTGATAGAATTTTTAAATCTTTTAACGACAATACGTAACTTATACGTCCACCAATAATTCTGATTCTATCATTTAAAAAATCAATTATAATAAAAACTCTGGGGCATCAATAGTTTCACTATTATCAATTGCATCATGTAGTTGAATCGAATTATACTCATTTTCTAAATAAAGTACTTCTTTTTTAATATGAGTATACATATTTATTTCCTTTATCAAGCTTTTGGAGTCGGTTAATTCTTTTTCAATTATCATAGATATTTCAAGGATAAGTTAACGCATTTATTAATTAGTATTAATTGCAAATCAGAAGAGCCGCAGAATTAAAATTCTGCGGCTCTTCAATATATAGAACTACTAATAGTTAGTTTTTCTTTGCTGCCGGTGTAGCAGGAGCTGTTGTTGTTGCGGCAGTTTTAGCCGGAGGGGTTACACCTAATTTTTTGAATACAAGATCAGATATGTTATCTGCATCCGGAGCAACTAACAAAATTGGTGTAGTACCAGGGCCTGCATCAGTATTGAAAACATAAGTATAGCCATTTTCTTTAGCTACATCTTTGATAGTTTTGTCAATTTTGTCTAATACCGGAGCCAACAATTGTTGTTGTTTTTGTTGTAATGCACCTTCAGAATTTTGTTGGAATTCCTGGATAGAATTGTTTTGGTTTTGCAATTCTTTCTCACGGTCAGCCTTGATTACCGGAGACATAGAAGGAGCATTTTTTTGATAATCTTCGTACTTTTTCTGAAAATCCGAAACTTTATCCTGCAACAATTTGTCGTATTGCGCCTTTTCAGTTTTCAATTTAGTCTCTATATCTTTAGCGTCTGGTAGGTTATTCAGAATGTAATCAACATTGGTATATCCAATTTTTTGTTGAGCATTCGCCGTAATACCTACAAACATTATAGCCGCAATCAAAGAGGCAAAAAGCTTTGTTTTCATTTTGTTACTAATTTTTTGGTTTGGTTACTTGGTTATTTTGAGTTTTATCTTCCTTTAACGAAATTCCTAAAGACTCCATCACATAATCGGTATAATCATGGCGCGGGTCTGTATAAATCATGCTTATATCTGATGCTTTGTCAAAAATAAACATTAATTGTTTCTGGCGGGCAACTTTTTCACAGGCTTTGTAAATATCGTCCATAATTGGCTTCATTATTTCCTTTTTCTTCGCAAATAATAAACCATTCATACCGAAAACCTTGTTATTTAGTTCCTTTACCTCTTTCTCCTTATCTTCTAATGCTTTCAGACGCTCACGTTTCATATCAGCTGTCAATAAAATCTCCTCCTGCTGATATTGCTGACGCATTTTTTCTAGTTCTGTATATCTACCCTGAATATCCTGCACCCATTTTTCAGAATACTTTTCCATATCCTCCTGGGCTTTTTTATAGTCGGGCATTTTACTAGTAATAAACTCCGAATCAATGTACCCAAACTTTTGTGCAAAAGACTGTACAGAAAAGAGTGCCAAAAATAGCAAAAATATTGTCTTTTTCATTCAAAAATAATTACGAATGGATAAGAGCGTGTTTAAAAATTATAATTCGACCTACAAAGGTAGCTTTTTCAGCTATACTGCGTCATATTTTTTCGTCGTAGCTGCTGGCTACGTCTGCAAAATATTCCTTGTCTATCTGAAAAATCCATCCTTTTCGGTCAGAAAGACAATATTTAAACACGCTCATATTGGTTAATAATTTATTCTTTGGTCAAATACTAACGTCATTTCAGGCACTTAATTGCCTTATTAACGTTGGTAAACCCAGACTTGTATCTTATTAACAGAATTTAACAAACTTATCTGATTTGCTGACCGATACTAAAGGTAAATGATTTCAAACCACGATTCGGAAGTCCCGGAATAGGGTCGAATCCTTTTCCGAAGTCAAGACCTAACAAACCAAAGGCAGGCATGAAAATTCTTGCACCAATACCAGCCGTACGACGTAGTTTGAAAGGGTTAATATCTTTGTAGCTCCCCCAGCTATTACCTGCCTCAGCAAATACCTGAAGGAAGATCGTAGCCTGTGGGTTTAATGATACCGGATAACGAACTTCGGCGGTATATTTACTATAGGCCAAACCACCTAAACGGCTTAAAGTAATTTCACCTTTTCTTAGTCTTTCAGCTTCATCCATTGATAATTCGTGTACAATACCCTCTTCATAACCACGTAAGCCAATCAGGTCAGCACCCACGTTCATGGCGTTCTGCATACCTAAGCCGGCACCACCTAAGATGAAACGACCAAATGGGCTATACTCTGAACTTGCACTGTATTTGCCTAAGAAACCTAAGTTAGCTTTGGCGTGCAATACAAACTTACCAACAATTGGGGTATACCAGTCTCCGTCAAACATCCATTTATGTCCTTCAATCCATTTAAATCTATCTGTTGTAGGTGTACCTCTTAATACTGAGTAAGGAGGGTTAAAGGTAGCCGTCAAGTTAAACTGAGAACCTGAACGAGTAAACTGCGGATTATCCAGGGCATATCTTGAAATCGATACAATTGCAGAAAGATCATTAGCTACCCCTTTCTGGAAACCCGGGATAAAGTAACTATTATCTACATTATATCTTTGGTAAGATAAGGATGCATTAAGGCTGAAATTTCTATCAGGCCAGTTCAGACGTTTACCATAAGTAACCGAAGCACCAGTATTTTTGAAATAACCATTATATATACTGCTTGTGCCACCTAGCATTGCCAGATATGGAGAGTTTGCGCCATATTGTCTTTCCAAAGCCCTCTGATAGGCTCTGTTGTCAGAAGAGGTATGGAAAATGCTTACAGTAAATGAATTAGGTTTTTTACCGCCCAGCCAAGGTTCTGTAAACGAAATCGAATATGTTTGGTAGAATCTACCACTGGCTTGTAAACGTAAAGCTAACTTCTGACCGTCACCGGCAGGTAAAGGACGCCATTTTTGTAAGTTACCGATATTCTTGGCTGAGAAGTTATTGAATACAACCCCAAAAGTACCCACAAAACCTTGTAAACCACCCCAACCGCCAGATAACTCAATATTATCACTTGGTTTTTCTTCTACATTATACTCAATATCCACCGTACCATCTGCTTGTGGGATAGGTTTTGGCTCAATCTTCTGTGGGTCAAAATAGTTCATTCTGGCCAATATCTGTTGAGATTCTATCAAGTCAGTCTTACTGAATTTCTGACCCGGACGAGTCAAAAGCTCACGCATTACCACATGGTCGCTGGTTTTATTATTAACGTTTAATATAATGCGATTTATATTTGCTTGTTTACCCTCACTGATACGCAGC
>CBIHRH010000571.1:0-4020 GCA_966212365.1 uncultured Emticicia sp.
ACAATGGGGGCAATCTAACTTTACGATTATTTGAGACATAATTGCAAAGTTCGCTGTATGTTCAATATCAAAGACTGTCATTAGAATATCATTAACCGACTCTATCAATGCTCTTTTTTTAAGGTTGATTTTGTCATTAATCGGTACGAGTTGGGGTTTCATATTTTCTCTAATTTTTGTAACCAAATGTAATCCTTGTTGATAGAAAAAAGCAAAGAGTTTAGAGAGGTACCCTTTATCACCATAACATTTACCTTTTAATCCTTTGAGCATTTTTTTGAGTACTAGTTCATTGTTATCCATCACATTTGCAGGAGTGAGCATAAAGTTCATAATTTCTCCTAATTCATTGATTACCAGGTGAATTTTTAAACCATAAAACCATCCAGTTGATGATTTACCTCTTTTAGCAAAGCCGGCAAACACTTTATTAGAATGAATTCGTCTATTATCACAAACAGGCAATTTCTTACTGTCTATAAAATAATTACCAGTTTGTTTACTTAAAAAAGTCAGCACTTTCACAAACATATATAACTTAATTGTTTGACGTCCTATTAGCTCTATAAAGCGATGATAGCTGGGTAATTTAGGAAAATAACTTTTAAGGTCTTTTTGTACCAGATACTCATAATAGTATTGAAAGTTTTTCAGTCCGACCAATGATAGAAAATTAAGATTGTCATAATTTCACTATCGCTTAATTCAGGTTTTCGAGTTAGTGTCCGATTACCTAATCGATGGCTGTAAACCCAATTTTCATACATTTTATCAAAATCATCGCATGAGATAAATATTTCAATCAGTTTATTTTCGTAGTTTAGCTCTGTCATGGGGCTTAAATTTGAATATTATGGCGTCGAATACCACAAATATCTCATTTTTTCGCCCTTTTGACTTTTTATTCTAATTCCGAATTCACGTTATATTACTTCTCAACCCCTACTTTCACCTTCCTCCTCACAGTCTGGCTGGTAAAGGTACTTTCAAAAATCTTATCAGCATTGCCTGTTTCAAAACCCTCACGGCGGTGTTCTCTTTTGATTTCAGATGGTTTTAAATGCCGGAATTGTGGTAAAACCTTGCGTTCGGCAAATTCTACATAACTACCTGAAATCGGGTGTGTTTCTCCTCCGGCAAATTCAACATCAATGATTTCAGCAACGGTTGAGCTTTGCAACAAACCACCATCCGGACTGATTTTGATTTTACCTCCTGCATCATTCAGTTTAATACCTGTTTTTTCCAGAAAAGCATTAAATTCCTGAATAGTATTATAGCCCTCTTTCAGGTTATGTACGCTGATGGTATAATGGTTCAGATAATAGCGGTTATATATCACCCATGCGGCGTACTCGCTTTCTTTCAGCAGAGTTGAATAATCTTCCCAGGTTGGCATACTCCATAAAGGTTTATGCAAAAACTCATCAACTGCTACCCCGTCGTTTAAATCCAGGCTATCTGCAGGGTCAGACTTTACTTCGTCTGTATAGCTTCTGATAATATCCTGAATCTGTTGTGGCAAATCAATCACCCGCAACTCACTTACAAATATTCTCGGGTATTCAGGTTTTGGCGGGGAGAACCAATAGGCATCCAGTTTTTTGCCCTCGAAATAAAAGTAATCACGCTTCTGATACCCCAGATGAAGAAAAATCTTTTCGAATGATTTTATCCCCAATTGAGGCACACCCATTGTGCGGAAGGCTATATGGTCGTTTTCAATTTCATTGGCATTGGTAATAATGCCTTCAGCAATCATGGCATCTGATACTTTCTGCACATCAGGCACACGCTCACGGTATCGGCGCATTAAGCCATTTAATACGTATTCTAAAGTTGTTGTTTTATTTTCCATCGTTTATTACTCTTCTACTTTAAAAAATTGCCCGTTAGTGGTTTCTAAATAAGCATCTAACGGAATGTCTTCCTGTTTAATAAATCCTTTATCTGGCAGTTTACCATCAGCTACCATTTCAACTACGGCTGCTATAGAAGCTGCGGTTGTCCACGAAATGGCCCGCCAGTGTTTGCCATCAATTTCTATCGGATGGTAGGCTTCGTAAAACTCTTCACGGGCCAGTTCTTCGCCCTTCCAGCCTTCTACGACGGCGTATACATATACTACATCATCCTGCACAGGCGGTTTGGCTTCGGTCAGAATCTGTTCTACCAGTTCGCGTTTATCCTTCAGAATCAATTCATACAACAAAAACTTCATCAGCTTGGCATGACCTGGATAGCGGATAGTTTTATAATTGAGCGTATCTACTTTGCCTTCGTAAGTTTCGCACATGGTTCCTAATCCACCTGATGTACTGAATGCTTCAAACTCCTGACCTTCAATCTGGATATGTTCTATGCCGTCCAAAGAGGGTACCATCTTCTTGGTTCCATTATGAATTACTTCGGCATCATTGATATATTCGTTGATTACACCTGCCGGAGACCAGGTAAACGAGTAACCCATCAATCCATTCGGATAACGGGGTAATGCACCTACACGTAGCTCAATATCACGCAATCTGGTGAAGCGTTTAGCTAAATCTGCACCAACAATACCTATTAAACCCGGGGCAAGCCCACATTGGGGTGCCATTACCGATTTGGCAGTTTTAGCCATTTCTCTGATAGCCATAGTAGTTGGTACATCCTCAGTCAAATCAAAATAATGGATACCAAATTTATGTGCAGTTTGTGCAATAGGCAGGTTCAGATTATACGGCATCGCAGATACGACCGTATCAAAACTTGGGATAGTTTTCTCTAAGAAACTGATGTCATTTACATCGCCTAAAATGATGTCAAAGGGTAGTTCGGTGTTTGGGTGGCGTTTATCCATACCCATTACGGCAAAGCGTTTAGAGAGCAATACGCCCACCAACGAACCTACTTTGCCCATACCAATCACAAGTACGTTTTTCATGTCTGGTTTGAAAAATAAAGTTTATGATGAAACTCAATGTAACAAGTAATAATACCAAACTCAATTCAATAACTCTATAAATTACTAAACTGAACTAAAGCTCTTTAGTTCAATAGCAATATACGGCACATGAAAATAATTCAGTAAAATTACTGTCAATAAATAATAAAGATTGATTAAGACCCCTGATGCACATCAGGAACAAATGAGCAGGCACTACGAAGATAGGCGAGGCGTGCTAAATGATACTTAAGGTCTTTGAACAAGTGGAAGATTTATTTTTTCGACAAATGTAGACAATTGAAGATAATTTGCAAGAAATTTTTATTGAATAACGCAAACCTCAATTTATTCTTTTTCCGTAGAGACGCACTGCGTGCGTCTTCGCAGGTCTGTAAACCTCAGAAAATTTTATTCTTAAAACTAAATTTGTTGGATTTCATAGGCCCATGAGACGCATGCAATGCGTCTTCTACGAGAATGGATTTTATTTATTGATATGATTTTTCTCACACTGCCATCGCATCCTTATTATATCTACTCCTATACTCCAAAGGAGACATACCAGTGATTTTCCTGAAAACCTCCCGAAAGGCTTTTATGTCAGAATAACCTACATCATACATTACCTCGTTGATGGTTTTTCTTGAAGTTTCAAAGCTTTTTTTGGCAGCTTCTATTTTTACTCTTTGAGCATACTCAAGCGGAGTATTGCCCGTCGCTTTAATAAATCTCCGGTCGAAATTTCGTCTTCCTACCGCCAGTTTAGCTGATAAATCTTCAATGGATATTTTCTCATCTATTTTGTTTTCGATGTATTCCTGAGCCTTTTTTACGTCTTCATCGTCATGCAGTTTCTGTCCACTGAAAATACTGAATACCGATTGATGCTGCCTGTCAATTTCAATCTGGAAAATCTTAGAGCAATAAATAGCTGTTTCTCTGTTATAATATTTTTCAACCAGATATATCAGCAAGTTGAGAAATGAGTAAGCCCCACCATTGGTATAAATACCGTTTTCATCGGTTATAAGCTTATTGGTCTGTAGATTTACATCCGGGAATAAGGTTTTGAAAGTATTTTCGGAAGACCA
>CBIHRH010000572.1:0-4016 GCA_966212365.1 uncultured Emticicia sp.
CCGTTTCACCTATGTTTCAATTCCTATATGGTGCGATTAAAAGAAACGGTTTAGGGCGTTCTATATTAGTGTCTAATGAGTTTCAATTCCTATATGGTGCGATTAAAAGCAAAAATATTTTTCAATTATTTTTAAATTTCTTTTGTTTCAATTCCTATATGGTGCGATTAAAAGTTTATGTCAATCAACCACCTTTCCCCGTCTATCTCTGTTTCAATTCCTATATGGTGCGATTAAAAGAATCTGGATGCTCCCGCCACATCAAAACTAAATGTGTTTCAATTCCTATATGGTGCGATTAAAAGGTGAAATCTATAAAATTACGACTGATGCCGTACACGGTTTCAATTCCTATATGGTGCGATTAAAAGCCGTTGGCAAATGGGCTTTCTGGAGCTATACTAGGGCTTTTTTACATGAAAAGCAAATAATAAAGTCGTCGATATTTAAAAATAGTATTTCTTAAGGATACCGACGACTTATAGTCAAGTGTCTTTTATCAAAACACTTTTTTACTATATATAATCAATCTATTCCTTTATCCAGATTGCTCCGTTTTTTGTGACAAATTTTTTGAGTTTGTTTGCCGCTACCAGTTTTTCAAGGGTTTCTTCTGCTTCCTGAAAAGAAATATCTCTAAGCTCGGCAAATTCTCTCAAAGTAAGGGTAGGGTAATTGCTGAACAGGCTTTCCCAGTCTTTTTTATAAGGCTTGCTGCTGATGGCAGGATAAATTTTATGGATGCCATTCTCATATTGAATATATGGTTTGGTGCCATAAATAAACTCAGAATTGCCTGCTGCATTGGTAATAAAAATAGAAGGGAATCCTCGTACACCCATTTTTCTGGCAAGGCCTAAATCTGCCTGGAAAAGTTCTTTTGCTTTACCTTCATAATCTTTTCGTAGCTGAACTGCATCTAAGCCTGTTTTGAGAGCAGCTTGCTCTATTACCTCCCATTTGGTAATATTTTTCTTTTGTAAAAACACCATCTCACGTAAATGACGCAGAAAAACAACGGCCTTCTTTTCGTCTTGCAATTGGGCCGCTTTGAAAGCAATGGATGGTGGATACGATGAATCAAGAGGGTCTTCCAACCACACATCGCCATCGATAGGCATTTGATAATGTAGGCTTACCTCATCCCAATGGTGCGCTACATCCGAAGGCTTACTGATACCCCCGCTATTATAACTCCAGTCAGGCAAAAGTCCGCCCATATGGTATTCAATTTCCACATCGTGGCCATATTCTAATTTTAATCTTCGCAATTGAGGTTCTATACCCCAGCATGACGAACAGATAGGGTCTGTGAAGTAGATAATTTTCACAGGCTTATTGGTGGCACTTAACTCTTGATTATCAGCAGCATTTGCCGCACCCGGAATCTCACAAATACCCGTTTCGGGATTACAAAGAAGTGGATTATTGTTTGTAGTCATTTCTTTTTTATTTTGAGCCGAACAACTAAAGAAGTGGGCTATAACGAGAAAAATTAAAGTTTTACTATTCATGTTTCTGAATTTGTTGAACCATTTTCAGCTGAATTATTTTATATGCTTATGCAAAGGTCTGAAACCTTATCAGCCCATACAATAAGTCAAAAAAACATGACTACTAAAAAGATTGAAGAAAGCACAGAAACATGCCCCGCGCAGACATTAATAAAACTTTTGTCAGGAAAGTGGAAGCCGGAAATCTTTCGTCTGGCTGTGATGGGGCCATTACGTTTCAGCAGTTTATTACGCCAGTTAGAAGGCTCAAACAAGCAAACACTGGCATTGGCATTAAAAGAACTGGAAGAAGCTGGCCTGCTCGAAAAAGTAACCATCAAGCTAAAACCCCTGCATATTGAGTACTACCTGACTGAAAAAGGCAAAACAATGATTCCTGTTTTTGAGAAGTTGGAGGCGTTGGTGTAGTGATTGGATGGTGGAATATGAAGTTAATTAAATTCCTCAATGGTACGATTAAAAGCAATAATATTTTAAACTATATCGACGACAATCTTAAATAATTTTATGTAAAAAAAGCTATTTCTTGAAAGAAACTCCCGCATTTCATCAATTATTTCCAACCATACATCAAACAGGGTTTGAATACGATTGAGATTAGCGGTATATTTCGGTATTAGTCAATCATGCGCTATTTCTTTGTTTGATGCAAAACTGGTTTTTTAGATACAAACTTCACCATATTCTTTTCTGGATATGTTATCATCTGCTTTGGCTCTGGATAAACATCGGCAACCTGTCTGATGCCTATGCTTATCTTTTTCTGGGGGCTTTTCCGGTTAAATTCTATGGATATATCATTTTTCAGGCCTTGGGTGCTTATTTTAATCTGTATTACCTGATGCCCAGGTTTTTGCTCGTAGGTAAGTACAAAACCTATATTGCTTTGGTTATTCTCACTATTCTGGTCTGTTCCGCCTTTATTGTGGGCGGCTATTATCTGGCCCCTTATTTCTCTGATTTGACCTTTGAGCAAATATTTGGCCGTAGGCCTGACCAATACCTGCTTATTTTTTCCACCAATGCTTTTCCCTCAACCGTTGGAAGCATGACATTTGCTATGAGCATAAAGTTGGGCAAAAACTGGCTGGAAACGGAGAAAAAACGCCTGACCTTAGAAAAAGATAACCTTGAGACAGAATTGAAATACCTGAAATCACAGATAAATCCACATTTTTTATTCAATACTATTAACTCTATTTTTGTATTGATACATAAGAATCCTGATTTAGCCTCCGAATCGCTGGCTTCATTTTCAGAGATGTTGCGTTATCAGTTATACGAATGCAACGACCAGGAGATTCCATTGAGTAAAGAGTTACATTTCTTAGAGAATTTCATCGAATTAGAATCTCTTCGATTGAACGAAAATCAGACTGAATTGCAATTTGAAATTAATCATGCCTCAGCACAGGGAGTGAGTATTTCACCTTTTATTCTACTACCTTTTGTTGAGAATACTTTCAAGCATGTATCAAAAGGAAAAACGCAGAAGAACTTTATCAGAATGTGTCTGGCAGTGAAAGAGAACCAACAACTGGAAATGCATATAGAAAATAGCAGAGGGGCAGAATCCAACTCTCCTTCGTCAGGCATAGGGTTAAAAAATGCCAGACGCAGATTAAACCTGATTTACCCGCATCAGCATCAATTGCATATTGATTCAGACCCGAAGACCTTTAAAGTAGCATTATCAATAGATTTGAAATGAAACTCAGGTGTATCATAGTAGATGATGAGCCATTGGCAAGCGAAGGCTTAATGAAATATATTGAGGTAATCGATTACCTCGAACTGGTAACTATTGCCGAAAATCCATTAGAACTGAATAAAATACTGGGAAATGAGCGAATCGACCTGATTTTTCTGGATATTCAGATGCCACACATGACAGGGCTGGATTTCTTGAAAATCAAGACTGATCTGCCAATGGTGATTATCACAACTGCCTACCCAAACTATGCCCTTGAGGGTTTCCAGTTCGATGTAGTTGATTATCTGCTGAAACCTATTACATTCAATCGATTCTTTAAGGCCACCAACAAAGCCAGAGAACTTTTCTGGCTGAAAAACCAGAAAGCTGAAAGTCCTGCACAAAATTCAGGGCCTGATTATCTGTTTATCAAATGCGAAAGCAAGTATGAAAAAATATTGATAGACGAAATACTCTTCGTGCAAGCCCTGCAGAATTATGTAATTATCTTCACCACAAGGGGAAAATACATGACACTATTGCCTCTGAAAACAGTAGAAGAATACCTCGACTCAAACCGCTTTCTACGCGTTCATAACTCATATCTGGTAGCTATTGCCAAAATTGGTAGTATTGAGAACAACGATATCACTATTCAAAGCCACCTGATACCCATCAGCCGCACCATGCGCGAGCAGGTAATTGAGATTGTGGTGAAGAGTAAGCTATTAAGTAAATAATAATTGTCGAGTTTGGAGTTGAGAAATTCGGCAAGGTTTGATAATTAGCACATATTGAAAATACAAAAC
>CBIHRH010000573.1:0-4003 GCA_966212365.1 uncultured Emticicia sp.
TCAAGGGAACCATTATCATCAAAATCTTTATAGAAAAGTTCGGCTGGTTCTTTTTCAGTGGCTTTTAATTGAGAGTTAAGTCCCAAATTCCCCACTAACAAATCTGCTTTGCCATCATTATTGAAATCATCCAATAAGAGCTTATTCCATAAGCCTGCGTACTGTTTTTCGAAATAGGTGTTAGTTACATTAGCAAGTTTCCCTCCGTTCATACTAAATATCTGAATCGGCATCCAATCTCCTACTGCAATCAGTTCAGGTTTCTTGTCATTATTCAAATCGTGCCAGACAGCATCTGTTACCATGCCTATGTTTTTTATTTCAGGGCCAATATTATCGGTTTGGTCTGCAAAGCGAGGAGTTCCTCCACTACTCTGATTAATCAGAATATAGCTTCGAGGAGTTTCCGGATAGCTACCAGGAATCACTCTTCCGCCTACAAACAAATCGGGTTTGCTATCCAGATTTATATCAGCCACTCTTACGCAACTTTTGCTGACTAACATTTGAGGTAAAGCATTACTTGCCTTGGTGAAATTACCTTTTCCATCGTTCATATACAGACGGTCTTGTAATTTCGAGTCATCAGGCGTCACGCTTCCGTAGCCTCCACTTACTACATATAAATCCGGGAAAGTATCACCATTAACGTCAAAGAAAATGGCATCAGTATCTTCACTTTGTTTATCAGTCTCTAAGGCCGATTGTAGTTTAGGGGTAAAGCTTCCTTCTTTTGCCTGGAGATATATGGTACCAGCATGCCCGCTGCCACCACCTATAAAAATATCATCTAATCCATCACCATTGATATCAGCTTTTGCCATACAAGGACTGCTAAATGATAATGGATTTACCAACAAAGTTTGTCTTTTAAAATCATTTATAGCATTCCCTGATGCTATATACTTGATACCTGCATTGGTTTCTTTGAATAATGGAGTTTCTGATTGTGTTGATTGATTGGATAACTTAGCGTCTTTTTCTTCAATAATCAATAGTTTATTCGTGGCTACTTTAGTGAGTATTTGTTGTTTTCCACTAAGCCATATTATTTTTAGTGAATCAATAGCCGAATCATTACCTAAACCAAAATGCAGAACCGGTGATACGCTTGATTGATAGCCTCGTGTTGGCATTTGTTCAAGGTACTGCACTTTACCATTTTTGTATAAGGATACCTTGGCCCCGAGTCCTAATTTATTGAGCCCTTCACCATTGAGCTTTACTTTCAGGTAATGATTTTTAAGCTGTTTGTCAGCATCATTCTGATAGATAAAGGCTGGTTGATTGATATTGTTTATTACAAGGTCAAGGTCGCCATCGTTATCAAGGTCTGAATAGGCCGCTCCATTGCTGTTAGCATTATGACTCATCCCCCAGCTGCTTACTACATTTTTGAATTGCAAATTCTGACCATTTTTGTACATATAATTGGTCAGGTTTGATGAGGGAATTTTCAAGACCAAGTCCAATACATTCTGGCGTTGGATATTTGCCTGATTATTCTGAATATAATCGCTCATATATTTCAGAAAATCCATATTGGTATAATCACGCAAATAGCCATTGGTTATATAAAGGTCTTTCCAGCCATCGTTGTCATAATCTGCAAAGAGTGCGCTCCAGCTCCAATCGGTATTTGAAATGCCTGATAATTGCCCTATTTCTGAAAATTGAGGGTATTTCGCAGTTGAATTGGTATTCAAAACTCCTTGATTCAGCTGCAACATATTACGCATATACTGATGTCCGAAACCTACTTTTACATTGAAATCAAATTTTTCGTAATTATCAGGAGCCATCAATAGTTTTTGTCTCCGGTTATCTTCCGGTAGCATGTCCAGCGTAAAAATATCTGTCAGGGCATCGTTATTAATATCAGCTGCATCACTGCCCATAGAGAAGTGAGAGAAATGGCCTATGCCCTCGCGCACCTGATTGGTGAATCCACCCTTTTTATTGTTTATATAAAGAAAATCAGGAATGGTATAATCGTTGGACACATACATATCCTGCCAGCCGTCATTATTATAATCGGCAATAGCTATTCCTAGCCCGTATGAAAGCGCAGAACTTAATAAGCCTGCTTGTTTGGTAATATCCTTGAAGATTGGTTCTCCGTTTTTTCCTTTATCATGTCTGAAAAAACGCATACCGTTTTCCGGGTCTTCTTTTTTTAAAATCTCAGCAGTTGTGGCTTCATCTAATACAGGTAAAGATTTAGGGTTATGGTTTAGCAAAAACATATCTAAATCGCCATCCTTGTCGAAATCAAAAAAGGCTGCTTGTGTGCTGGTAGCGGGGCTATCTAAGCCATAGTCGTGTGCTTTTTCTATAAATGTGGGGATGCCGGCGGCATTTTTCCCCTGATTTATAAATAGTTGGTTAGCACGTTTCTCAGGTATTAAATTACCAGAATAGCAAACATAAATATCTAATAAACCATCGCCGTTAACATCAGCCATTGTCGTTCCGGTTTTCCAGGGTCCTTCACGACCTGCAACACCTGAGGCTGTTGTGACATCCTCAAAAACCATTGCACCTTTATTGAGATAAAGGTGATTAGACTGCATGTTGCTAGTGAAGTAAATATCGTCAAGACCATCGTTATTTACATCGCCTACAGCTACACCTCCCCCATTATAAAAATACTCATACATCAATACATTCGTATTCAGCCCTTCGTTGATGATATTCTGAAAATCAACATGTGTTTTTTCAGGAGCTAAGAGCGTAAAAAGCTGCGGCTCATCCGAAGATTCTTCAGATGAGTTTTCAGCAGATTTCTTTTCACTTTGACAGGCCAGTAAAAATAATAATAGGTTTAGGGCAACAAGGTTCGGGGATTTCATCGGATAGGTATTAGGCTTCAATAACAAAAATTTTGGGTAGTTGAGCACCTATAAGGCGTTCAACTACCCAATTTATTAATAGATTAATTAGTACCCAGGGTTCTGAATTAATTTATTATTACGGTTCATTTCATCGCGATGGATAGGTAAGAAATATTGTTTATCTAACCAAGTACGATTCTCTTTACCTGGATCCATATCTGTTACTTTATACTCATAGTTATAACTTGTTGGGTCATATTTATAAAGTGTAACAGTTTTACCAGGTTTCAAAGTACCGATTACAGACATGATATTAGCTTTTCTACCTAAAGTTGTTGGTGCAATCATCCAGCGACGTGCATCATGGTAGCGTTGCTCTTCGAATGCCATCTCGATACGACGTTCGTTACGATAACGTTGACGTAGCGCATCTCCTGATTCTGTGATGGCAGGCATACCGGCACGGAAACGAATTTTGTTTAACCAGGTGCGAGCTTCTGCATCTTCACCTAACTCGATACAAGCTTCTGCATAGTTGAAGATAGCTTCTGTATAACGGAAGTGGGGCCAAGGTACTTGTTGCCATGTATTCTGGTCAACGATTGCCGGATTTGGGTCGATGAATTTACGCATATAGTAACCGGTATAGCTACCATTCCAGTCTTCAACTGTACTCTTACGTGTATCTAAACCAAAGTATGCAGTTTTAGCACCAGAACCATCACCTAATTCATACTGGCCTGTCTGAATCTGATTAACCGGGTCTTTAGCAGCAACGTCAGCCGTACGTGGTTTCCAAGGAGCCCCATCGTACAAAATAGAAGCATAGAAACGTGGGTCACGGCCTACATAAGGCTGGCTAGCCTGTTGTGCATTTGACCAACTGAATTTAGTTCCGTCCATCATTTCGTAATCATCTACAAAGTGTTGAATTGGCGTATTACCAGCCCAGTTGTGATAGCCATTAGGACCATTAAACAAACCTTGACGACCACCATCTTCTTGCTTTGCATTAATGAAATAACGGGCAAAAATTAAATCTTTTTCTCCACCATTTCTCGAAAGTGCAATATTCATATAATTGGTAGTACCTTCTTCTTTGCTTACAGGAGCAGACAAATTAAGTAATACACCGTAACCTGTTAAATCTAAAACCGCTTTTGCTGCAG
>CBIHRH010000574.1:0-3997 GCA_966212365.1 uncultured Emticicia sp.
AATATGCCCAAATTCCCGGTCGCCATGTGCCGACTGGTTGAGGTTCATGAAATCCATGTCTATCGTATCAAAAGGAATATCCCGATTAAATTGGGTATGCAGATGCAGAATCGGAATCTGTAAGGCATTCAGTCCACGAATCCACATTTTGGCAGGCGAAAAGGTGTGCATCCAGGTGATGATGCCTACACAATTCGATGTATAATTGGCCTCTTTACAAATAGAGAGTATCTCATCTGGTGTTTTTACGACAGGCTTAAATACAACTTTTACAGGAACAATAGATGAATTGTTGAGCGCATCAGCTATGACTTGTGAATGTTCATCAACCTGACGAAGGGTTTCCTCTCCGTATAAGTGCTGACTGCCAGTTACAAACCAAACTTCAAAGGATTTTAGATTAAGCATTGTTTTCTATGAATTTTCCTAAACACTGATATTTTTTATATAATTTCTGATATACTTCTACATACCTTGGGCGTGGTTCGTAACGGGCATCAAAACCAGAACCCATTGTCTTTTGTGCCTCAAATAAACTGGCATGCACTCCGGCTACGACCGAGGCATTCATGGCGGCACCTAAAGCACAGGCCTGGTCTGAACTGGCTACTTTTATAGGCATATTCAGTACATCAGCAAGGGTTTGCATCACAAATGGTGATTTTTTAGCTACCCCACCTATAGCAATCACCTGCTTGATGGGTACACCTTCTTCTATGAATCTATCAACAATGGCCTTTGAGCCGAACGCAGTTGCCTCAACTACCATTTTGAAAAGGTTTACAGCGTCTGTTCCTAAATTCATCCCCATAAACGCAGCTTTCAGTAAATGATTGGCATCGGGTGTGCGGCGGCCATTAATCCAGTCAGTAGCTACCGGGTCATTTTCAGTAATAGGTAAAAGAGAAGCTTTTTCAGATAGATGCGGAATCAGTTTCTGTGCTAATTCATCGGCTGCTTTTTCTCCTAATAGTTCACGAACAGGTTCAGTAATGATTCGTTGGAACCAGGCATAGTAATCGCCATAAGCCGATTGTCCGGCTTCCATCCCAAGCATACCCGGAATAATTGAGCCGTCTACTTGTCCGCATATTCCTTTAATGAGCAGATGACCGATTTCTTCATTGGGAGCCATGAGCATATCGCAGGTAGAAGTGCCCATCACACGCACAAAATCATAAGGTTCGATTTCAGCCCCGACTGCTCCCATATGGCAATCGAAAGCACCAACCCCAATTATTACATTTGTAGGAATGCCGAACTTCTTTGCCCATTCAGGTGAAATTTTACCCATTGGCTCATCAGAAGTATAAGTATTTTTGAACAGTCTTTCCCGTAAGCCTGCTAAAAGTGGGTCGAGTTTATATAAGAACTCTTCCCACGGAAGTCCTTCGAATTCTTCGTGCCACATAGCTTTATGGCCTGCCGCACAACGAGACCGTTTCAGTGTAAGTGGATTGGTATTACCCGTAAGAACTGCCGAAATCCAGTCGCAGTGTTCTACCCACGAAAAGGCTTTTTCACGAATGCTTGCATCCACTCTGAGTGTATGAAGTATTTTGGCCCAGAACCATTCAGAAGAATAGATACCTCCTACATATTTGGTATAATCAGTGTCCCATCGATGTGCCAGCGTATTAATTTCTTCGGCCTCTGCATTGGAGGTATGGTCTTTCCAGAGAATAAACATGCCATTGGGGTTCTCGGCAAATTCCGGCAGTAAAGCCAAAGGAGTTCCATTTATATCAACCGCCACAGGTGTAGAACCCGTAGTATCTATCGAAATACCTACAATATTTTGTTTAACTTCTTCCGAAACATTTTCTAAGGCTCCTTTCACAGCACTTTCAATTCCTTCGAGGTAGTCAAGTGGATGTTGTCTGAACTGTGAGATAGATGAATTGCAATACATTCCTTTTGACCAGCGACTATAATAGGCAACAGACGTACTTATACATTGCCCATTGGAAGTATTGACCAATAATGCCCGAACAGAATCAGTTCCAAAATCAACTCCTAAAGTAAATTTGTGCTTCATTGAGTATATGTGTTAAAATGACACATTTTTATTTTAATATAAGTTTGTCCTGTTACTTGCTGGGTATCTGCAATTATCTATTAAATTTTATATGATTGCGTCTGAGATAAAATAATGAAAGGCATTGAACTGACTTTGATATTTTTCTTTGTCTAGCCGATAAAGAATCGCTTTTTTAGTGGTCGAATTCTGGTTCTTCTCCCCTGTATCAATCAAAAGCTTAGTTGAAAGTATCTTACGGCTAAAATTGCGTCTATCAAGTGGTGTGTCATAAATAGCTTCATAAAGCCTTTGCAGCTGTGGAATGGTAAATTTCTCCGGTAACAATTCAAAGCCTATCGGGTGTAGGGCCGCTTTATAACGTAATTGTTCCAAAGCCATGTTCACCATTTCGTTGTGGTCAAAAATCAGGCTTGGTCTGTTTTTCAAATCTATCCAATACGCATTTTGCGCTTTTGCCTGATCCTGGTTATGCGCATGAATATTAATCAGCGCAAAAAAACAGATTGAGAGTGTCCGTTCAACAGGGTCTCTCCCTACCTTGCCAAAGGTTTTAATTTCTTCAAAATAAATATCTTTTAAACCCGTCAGATCGTATAAAATACGGTTAGCTGCTACCTCAAGGTCTTCTTCAGCTTCCAGGAAACCACCCATTAAAGACCACTTTCCTTTCTCAGGCTCAAAATTTCTTTTAATTAAAAGTAGTTTAAGTTCTTCGCCATCAAAACCAAAGACGATACAATCCAGAGCAACCAGTATTCTGGTAGAATGAGGGTATTTATTCATTATTTAATGTGCTGCCTAATATTTGCACAAATTTTAGTATTACTATGCGTAAAATCAATAAAATTCGTGAAAATCAACGATTTCCACGAATCAAATCAAATCTTAACCTAACATTTATTTATTATGATAATGTAAATCGAATTGTGTAAATATAACACAATTTTTTCTAATTCTAAAAACTCATAGAAAGTATTTAAAAATTTACTTTTTCACATTCAAAACAATGACAGAATAGGCAGGGATGGTAAGTTTTAATATGCCTTTTTCGAGCTTTGCTCCACTAAAATCTTTTACCGCCACTTTGTTTGGTTGTTCAAATGTATTATGATCATTGATTTTTGCTGAACTCAGAATTTGTCCTGAAATCTTAGAAAAATCTTCGCCTCTCAGATTAATCGTAACCTCATGTGCCTTACTATAATCAATATTCGTCAATGAGATATTCAATGCTCCTGAAGCATCTTTTGAAGCTGATGCCGAAACCGCCGTTAGTTTTTTACCCTGATAATCATACATCGGTGACTCAATGCTTATGGGAACCAGTAACGCATCCTGATGTACATTGTACATTTTCATCACATGATAGGTGGGTGTTAATAACATTTTTTCTTCATTCGTTAGGATAACTGATTGCAATACATTCACAATCTGGGCTAAGTTTGCCCCACGTACACGGTCAGCATGATTATTAAAGATATTAAGCGTCAAACCGGCAATCATGGCATCACGCATGGTATTCTGCTGATACAGAAATCCCGGATTTGTACCCGGTTCTACGCTATACCATCCACCCCATTCGTCCACAATCAGAGCTACTTTTTTCTGAGGGTCATATTTATCCATAATGGTGCTATGTCCCTTAATGAACTCGTTCATTTGCCAGGCCTCTTCCATAATCTTGAAATAATGACCTTCATTAAAATCAACAGAAGGCCCTTTATCTGTCCAGCTGATTACTGAATAATGGTGCAATGCTACACCAGCCAGCATTTTATGTGGAATATTCTTCATCAATGTTTCTGTCCAGGCATAATCTCCGTCACTTGCACCGGAAGCAATCCGGAAAATCTGTGAGGAATTATCCCAGTCAGTCATGAATGTGGCATATTGGCGATAAATATTAGCATAATATTCGGCTGTCATATTACCCCCGCAACCCCATGCTTCATTGCC
>CBIHRH010000575.1:0-3984 GCA_966212365.1 uncultured Emticicia sp.
TACTTAAATCGGCAATGGTATCATATTGCATCACTACCTCGTCACGAATCACAGTTTGGGGAGTTTTGAGAAATAAATTCCTCAATCCGATTTCTTTATTAGTATACGTGAAGTTAGTTGTGAGGCTTTGCAGGTTCAATCCGCTTTGCTCGGTAAACGTACCCTTTGCTAATTGACCTGAAATATTATCTGAACTATACACAAAATTTCTTAATACCACTGCCAGATTATTAATGTCGAGATGACAATAATCAAGACCTTTCAATTGACGTGGGGCATACTTATCATCATATCTGACCCTTACTTTATTTACTTCAATATTACCAATAACAGCAGCCCATCCCGGGCCTGTATCCGTATTGTTTTCCTCTGGTTTTTTGGCAGGACTTTTATCAGTTTTGGGCTCAGGTTTATTAGCCATTTCAACAAAGGTTTCGGTATTTTCTAAAGCTACCTTTTTGAAAATTACCTTTTGTCCATTTACATAAATTTTATCACCTTCCAGTTCCAGCTTTCCTAATTTCACTCCATTCCTCAATCCATCTTCACTTTCTAACAACCAGTTAAAATTGGCTAGTGTAACTGTCCCTACATTCAAATCGAGTGTATCTGCGGCAGCAACTTCGGGGTCTAATGTATCCGGTGGAACAACAGGACTAGGCTTCACCGATTTATATAGTCTTAACTTCGCTGACCCTGTATTGGCATTCACATTAGCAAAATGATATTGCGACTTGGCGATGTTAAACTCCTTAAACTCAGTGGTTAAGTCTTTCACATAAAAGTCGGCATCAGTACCTATAATAGCATCATTATACGTAATTTTCACATTGTTCAACTTCACCTTTTTCAGGCTGATGTCAAATGGATCAGAAGACGAAGTGGTATCTACTGGTTCCTTCGACATGAAGGCATCCAGAATATAATTAAAGTTGAAAACTGTATCAGGTAGTGTACGATTGACTTTTACGCGTATGCCTTCCAGCTCAATCTGGTTGAGTTTTACATTGTTACTAAGCAAACCAAGCATGTCTAAATCGACAAACATGCGTTTACCTGCCAATAATGTATCTTTCTTGAGGTCGGGTACGTAAACACCTTCCAGCGTAACCCAGTCAGGAATACTGAAGCGAACTTTGTTTACTATTACATTTGTACCTAATTTTTTGCGAAGATATGATACGGCTTGTTTGGTTAGGAAGTCTTGTCCGGTAGGCGATTGTACGAAGACAACTACCAGCCCCACCAGCGCAAAGATTCCTACAATTAACCATAAAAAGATGCGTGCAAGTCGTTTCATCAATATCTATTTGGACGTCTCGATTTTTAAAACTATATACTTTTAACGAAAATATCAAAGACTTAATCTGATGTTTTCTATTTTTGTTGTGTAATATTCTACATTAGTAAAAAATCATACCAAAGTCTAAGACATTGAGTTTAAAAGATAAAAAAATCCTACTCGGCGTTAGCGGTAGCATTGCTGCCTATAAAGCCGCCATGCTTATACGTTTACTGGTAAAAGAAGGGGCTCAGGTAAGGGTAATACTCACCGAATCAGCCAAAGAATTTATTACACCGCTTACACTGGCTACCCTTTCGAAAAATCCGGTGCTGTCTTCATTCACAAAAAACGAAACCGGCGAATGGAACAACCATGTGGAATTGGGTCTATGGGCTGATGTGATGCTCATTGCTCCTGCGTCTGCACATACGGTTGCCAAATGTGCCAATGGTATCGCTGATAATCTATTAGTAGCAACTTATCTCTCAGCCAGATGTCCGGTCTTTTTTGCTCCGGCTATGGACCTGGATATGTATAAACACCCAAGTACTCTTAGCAACCTGGAAAAACTGCTATCTTATGGCAATCAGATTATCAATGCCGAGTATGGAGAATTAGCTAGTGGATTAGTTGGCGAAGGTCGATTGGCTGAGCCTGAGCATATTGTCCATGAACTGCATCGTCATTTCTTAAAGAATCAGGCACTGAAAGGCAAAAAAGTATTAATTACCGCGGGGCCTACACAAGAACCTATCGACCCTGTTCGATTCATCAGTAATCATTCATCAGGAAAAATGGGCTTTGCCATTGCTGAGGCTTTTAGTATGGCAGGTGCCGAAGTAAGTATTGTAAGCGGCCCGGTATCTATCCCAACGCCAATTGGCATAAAAGTTGAAAAAGTTTTCTCGGCTCAGCAAATGTATGACGCCGTCGAGAAACAATTTGCCGAAAGCGATATCGTGATTCTGGCCGCAGCCGTGGCCGACTATACGCCAATGCAGGTAGCAGATAAAAAAATCAAGAAAAAGGAAGACGTTTTTAATATAGAACTCACCAGTACTATCGACATTGCGGCCACTTTGGGTAAGCAGAAAAAAGCCAATCAGTTTATTGTAGGCTTTGCCTTGGAGACCGATAATGAACTGGAAAATGCCAAAGGAAAACTGGAACGGAAAAATTTTGATTTGATAGTACTCAATTCATTACAAGATAAAGGGGCAGGTTTTCGTTATGATACCAACAAAATCAAAATCATTGACAGAGCTGGCAAACTCTATGATTTTGATCTGAAATCGAAACAGGAAGTGGCGGAGGATATATTGAATATGGTTGTTGAAAAAATGTAATAGGGTTGTTTGAAACAACCCCACCCTAACCCTCCCCAACAGTGGGGAGGGGATTTAAGCTCCCTTCCCCACTGTTGGGGAAGGGTTGGGATGGGGTCAAACCACCCATGATTAAAACATATATGAAGAAAATACTAAGTTTATTGTCGTTTGCATGTTGTTCTGTGGCAGGCTCTGCGCAGGAGTTAAATTGTAATGTAACCATTATCTCTGATCAGATTAATGCACAGCAGGCCGCTGAAAAGCAGGTGTTTGTGGATATGAAAATGGCTATCAGCGATTTTATGAATAACAAACGCTGGACAAACGACATTTACTCACAGGAGGAACGTATTAAATGTAACCTCATCATTACTTTCACGAAGTCGCCGCAGCAGAATGTGTTTCAGGGGAATGCGCAGTTTCAGGTAATCAGACCTGTGTATAATACTACATATGAAACCGTGATGTTGCAATACGTTGATAGAAACTTCAATATCACGTTTTCGCCGGAAGACCGTCAGATGAATTTCAATGAGCAATCTTTTTCTAATAACCTGACTTCTATACTTGGTTTCTATTCATTGATTGCACTGACACTTGATTATGATAGTTTTTCAAAAACGGGAGGTGCTCAGTTTTTGACCCGTGCCTATAATGTGGCTAATATGGCATTTAGTGCCGGAGTATCCGGTTGGGAACAGACGGGAGATGTGAGAAACCGCTATTGGCTGGTAGAAAATTTACAGAATCAGCAGTTATTACCTTTCCGTGAGGGTTTTTACAACTATCACCGATTGGTATTAGATAATTTTACCAACGACCCGGGTAACGGGCGCAAACAAGTACTTGAGTTCATGAACTCAATTAAAACTTTACAGCAGTCGAGAACTAACTCGGTATTAATGAATAGTTTTTTAGATGCAAAAGGGCAAGAGCTGGTGAATATTTTTTCAGAAGCGACAAAGGACGAAAAACAAAAAGCATTTCAGGTGCTTTCTTCAATTGACCCCTCAAAAACAGAGCTTTACCGTAAATTAGTAAAATAGGTAAAAATAAAACTGCGTTTTGTCCTATTTTGGTATAGTCTTTGATTAAAGAATCAGTAGATTAACATGCTTTCTGTTATAAGCTAAAGTCGGCTTGCCATGTGATACTTTTATGAAAAAGTGTCGAGCTTGTATCCATGATGGTCAGATATTCATTTGACTGATAGGTGCATGATAGATTAGTGCGCTTAATAAAAATTTTTGCGTAGTCTTCTTTCTCTTTTTGAGCAATTAAATTGTTAATTTCAGTTAAGACTTCCTCAATAGTATTCAAAGTATTCTTGGTAGATGTTTTCATCTGTATGTTGGGTTTATGAAGTTTATG
>CBIHRH010000576.1:0-3978 GCA_966212365.1 uncultured Emticicia sp.
CACAAAGGTAAATATTTTCCCCTATTTATTTGACTTTTAACACAGCACCTCCGTGAAAACCTCTGTGTACTCCGTAGTAAAATAATCTATTTATGGAAATCCAGCACATTCTCAACCAAATCTTCCCACTACCTGAAATTTCTCTCGCAAAGCTGGTAGCTTGTACCAAAGAAGTAAGTTTCCCAAGAAAACACCTCTTACTAAAAGCTGATACTATTGAGCGAAAGATATATTTTATCAAAAAAGGTATTGTAAGAGCCTATGCCTATCAGAATGATACTGAAATAACCTTCTGGTTTGGCAAAGAAGGTGAAACCATCATTTCGATGAAAAGCTATGTATTGAATCAACCTGGCTATGAAAACATTGAACTATTAGAAGCCTGTCAACTTTACGAGCTACAGACCGATAAGTTACAAGAACTCTTTAATCAGGATACTCATATAGCCAATTGGGGCAGGAAATTTGCCGAACAGGAATTAATCAAAACCGAAGAACGATTAATAGCCAGACAATTCAGTACTGCCGCCGAACGCTACACAGCCTTACTAAAAAATCATCCGGATTTACCGCAAAGAGTACCTCTTGGTTATATCTCTTCTTACTTAGGTATTACTCAGGTGAGCTTGAGCCGTACCAGAGCAGAAATAAAATAATACAATTCATTTTTTAACATTTGTAAAAGGATCCTCTATTCAATACCCAGACCTTTGTCGAATAAACAAAATATATGACGATTTCCGTGCGACGGACCGTTTAATAGTCCAAAGGAACATGAATTGGATAATTTTAATCATTGCAGGATTATTTGAAGTAGCGTTTGCTACATGTTTAGGCAAAGCAAAAAATAGTACGGGCAACGAAGCCTATTGGTGGTATGCAGGTTTTGTCGTATCTTTAATAAGCAGTATGGTGCTATTAATGAAAGCCTTAGAAAAGCTACCCATGGGCACAGCCTATGCAGTTTGGACAGGCATCGGCGCCGTGGGAACAGTATTGATAGGTATCTTTGTATTCAAGGAGCCCACCAGTTTCTGGAGAATTTTCTTTTTACTGACTTTGGTTGGTTCTATTTTAGGTTTAAAGGCAATTTCGCATTGAGTATTTATTATATTGGTAGTATATTTAAAAGAAAAATAAAACTATTGTATCATGCAAAAGACCACCACTTTTCTGATGTTCGTAGGCGAACAATTCGGCAAAGCCGAAGAAGCCATCAAATTCTATACTTCATTATTTAAGAACTCAGGGATTCAACACATTGAGCACTACAAAGCCAATGAACCCGGAGGTAAAGAAGGAACAGTTAAGCTTGCTACTTTCACACTAGCCGGACAAACCTATATGGCTATTGATAGCGGCTTTGAACATAAATTTACTTTCACTCCGGCCATATCTATTTATGTCAATTGTGAGTCAGAGGAAGAATTAGAGACACTTTATAAAAGTCTGTCAGATGGAGGAGGTATATTAATGCCTTTAGGTGATTATGGGTTCAGTAAGAAGTTTGGATGGGTGGCTGATAAGTATGGGGTTAACTGGCAGTTAAATTGGGTTTGATAAAAAAAATATTTAATACTTTGGAATTATAAATGCTCATGGATTGGAAAACATATCTGCATAAACTTGATTTGCCAAATATAAAATCCATTTTTCGCTTGAACCTCCCTGCAACTGACAGCCAATTGAAAGATTTACAAGAACACTTTCAGCTAAACGAGTTGCCAGGAGAGTTGCTTGAATTATATAAACAGACAGATGGGATTGAAGAATATTTGGATAATAATAAAATCGGTGAACTTATTTGGCCGATTAAAAGAGTAATTGAAACCAATAAAGATTTCAGAAGTCATCCACACTTTAAAGATTTGTATATGTCATTTGAGCAACTGTTATTTTTTGCAGATGCTGGTAATGGTGATTTATTCGGGTTTATAACATTAGAAGGAGATTTTGACCGTGAGGATATTTTTGTCTGGAATCATGAAAATGATAGCAGAGTATGGGTCTCACCTAGTCTTAATAAATTCATTGAATGGTGGCTCAACGGAACCATTAAAGTTTAGAAAGTATACCAAACAATTTATTACTTCCTCTTCCACTTCATCATCCACTCATAAATCTCGTCCCCTTCATACAAATACTGAATACTGTGCCCCTCATTTTCAAGGCGGGTAAATTTTATATTGCCTTTGCATTCTTCCAGAGTTTTCACAACCCGATCAGTCTCACTTATAGGAATGACATTATCTGCAGTACCATGAAAAGTCCAGATAGGCATATTTTTCAGTGTGTTGCACAGTCTGGTCATATCATTATCATTTACGCCTCCACATAAGGGCACTATGGCCGCTAATTTATCTGCATGTTCGATTCCGGCAATAAAAGTACCATATCCTCCCAGGCTTATACCTGTCAGATAAACCCGGTCAGGGTCTATTCTGTATTTAGCCTTCAATTCAGTATACAAAGAATCGAACCAGTTTTCTGTGCTCCAATATTTGCCATCTGGGCATTGTGGTGAAGCAATGATAAAATTAAATTCTTTGCCTTTATCAATTACATAAGGTAAGCCATATCCTTTCAATTTATTTAAATCATTTCCCCTGTGCGAACTTCCATGTAAATAGATTATTACAGGGTATGGCATAGTTTTTTTGTGGTAATCCTTAGGTAAGTACAACAAATAATTATACCTGGCCGTGGGTTTATCTGTAGATTGTGCATAGATACAACTGAGGCAGATGAGTGATAACAGTAAATAAATTGTAAGGAAACGGCCAAAGCATTGATTTGGGAAATTCATAGGGTTTTGTCTGAAGTGATTGATTATCAATGATTTGATAGGTTAAGGTTGTTAGGCAATTTGTGACTTGTTTTTTGGAATAATACTACTGCAATTTTAAGAATATTAAATGGGTATTTTAACGATTGACAAAACATAATTTTAAGACATTTCGAAGAAAAATATTAGATTAATACAATAAAAAGTGTGTAGATAATCGACCGTTTTGATATATTTTATCTACACAACACGTATATTGGTCGCCTTGTCCATAAGCACGGCTAAACTTTAGATAGCTTTATTATTCTAAGAGATGTTAACTAATTACTAACAATGAAGAAGCATCTATTTATATTATCGCTCACACTTTTAGTTTCTGCTAAAGTTTTTGCTCAAGGAGTAGAAGTGACAGGAACGGTACAGGAAGCAAAAACCAAAATCGCGGTGGTTGGTGCCAGTGTATTACTCATTAATCAACAGGATAGTACACAACGAAAAGGCGTTCAGGCCGACACTGTAGGGTTCTTTAGATTTACCGGCGTGCAACCCGGAAACTATCGCCTGCGTGTCACTTCTATCGGTTATGATGACCTCGAAAACAAAGTTACAATTGGGACTACTGCCAAAAACCTAGGCATTATTGTAATGGGCGAAAATGCCCGTCAACTTAGTGAGGTAGTAGTTCGCGAGAAACAGATTCGTGTAGAGCAAAAAGGCGATACTGTGCAATACAACGCCAGTGCATATAAAACCAATCCGGATGCTTCTGCTGAAGACCTTGTGAAGAAAATGCCCGGTGTAACGATTGAAAACGGGGTAGTAAAAGCACAAGGTGAAGAAGTAAAGAAAGTAACTGTCGATGGACAGGAATTCTTTGGTGATGATGCTACGCTGGCACTAAAAAATCTGCCTGCCGAAATTATAGATAAAGTACAGGTTTTCGATCGTCTTAGTGATCAGGCTCAATTTACGGGTTTTGATGATGGTAACTCTGTTAAGACTATCAATATTACTACTGTACAAGGCAAAAACAACGGACAGTTTGGGAAGGTATATGCAGGTTATGGCGAGAATGACCGTTACCAGTCTGGTGTAAGCATGAACTTCTTTAAAAAATACCAACGACTCACTATCATTGGTTTATCGAATAATATTAACCAACAAAACTTCTCAAATCAGGATATTCTGGGTGT
>CBIHRH010000577.1:0-3974 GCA_966212365.1 uncultured Emticicia sp.
ACTATGGCTAAAGCGTTGCACATTAGTTATCCTACTCTTTAGAATTATAAAAGCCACGGATTAATCACCCGTTTTACTTATCTAATATTAGTTGAATGAAGAAATCAGAAATCAATTTTACTGTCGAACTAGACGAAACCAGAATCCCGGAGAAAATTTTCTGGGATGCTACCGAGAATCCAAACGAAGGAATCAATGAGAGCAAAGCCATTTCAATCAGTGTATGGGATCATTACCATAAAGGTTTATTAGGTATTAATCTTTGGACAAAGGATATGCCTTCTGATGAAATGAAACATTTTGCGATAGATATTGTAGGAAATGTAGCTCAGATGGTGGCTGATTCTACCGGAGATAAGAAAATGATTGAGATTTTAGAGAGTACCTGCAGAAGTCTGAAAAGACACCTGGAAGAAGAATTGAAGAATAATCCTGAATAAAAAGATTATTAAAGGCTATAAAAAAGAAGGGCATTCTAACGATTGTTAAGAATGCCCTTCTTTTTTTAATGACCATGTATATGAGTAGAACTTTTTGCTGCTCGTTTTGGCTTGATAATCTTTGTCCAGGTAAGGAATTTGATAACTGGATAAGTCGGGTCTATTTCATACCATTTCTTTCCGAAATTGGTTGACATCGGATGCATGTGGTGATTGTTTTGAAATAATTCACCTAACATCAGGAAGTCGAAGAACAAAGAGTTTTTAGATTCGTCTTTATTATCAAAATTCTGATATCCGTATTTATGACCACTCCAGTTTACAATAGCGCCATGGATTGGGCCCATCAGGAAGTGAATCGGTAATAAGAAAAAGAATCCCCAATGGATATCAAAATAGAAAAAGCCCAATACATAAAACAATACATAACTTACTCCCCAGCTTATTCTTGACACCCATGTATCACCAATTTTATCTATGATTTTCCATTCAGGTAAATCCTTTTCAAATCTTTCTTCGATTTTGTATTTATAATTCAATAGGGCATTATAAATCTCTTTGGTTTTCCACATCATCGTAAATACGTTTTCGGTATGATGCGGTGAATGTGGGTCTTTTTCTGTATCGCTATAAGCGTGGTGCATGCGATGCAAAATGGCATAAGAGCGTGGATTAAGATAAGATGAACCTTGTGAAATGTAAGTAAGAAAGTAAAAGAACTTTTCCCAGAACTTATTCATTGTAAACATTTTATGCGCAGAATATCTGTGCAAAAAGAATGTTTGGCTAAACAATGATAAGTACCAGTGTCCAATAAAAAAGGATAATGCGGCAACCATTTCGTTATGTTTAGTAATTAGATTAAAATACAAATATACGGGGTAAACGTCAAAATCTAGAAAAATGTTACCTTGTTGCAAAAGAAACGAGAAAGTTCTTCAAAATGTCCAAATCTGCTTCTATGAATTGTCCAATTCGTATTTTATCAATAATTCGTAAAGGCATATTGCACCAGATTCGCCCCCATCTGGAGTGCTTTCAGACGAAGTTCTTCCGGGTCATGATATACACTTTGGTCTTCCCAACCATTGCCCAGGTCGCATTCATAGCTGAAATAAGAAACCAGTCTTCCCTGCCAGATTAACCCAAATCCTTGTGGAGGCAGGTTATCGTGTTCATGTACTTTAGGCAAGCCATTAGGAAATTTATATTTCTGCTGATAGATTGGATGATTGTATGGCAATTCTATAAATTCTAATTCAGGAAATACTTTTTTCATTTCTCTTCTTATGAATTTATTCAGGCCATAGTTATCATCAATATGCAAAAAACCACCAGAAATGAGGTATTTGCGTAGATTTTGCACCTCTGCATCAGTAAAAACGACGTTTCCGTGGCCTGTCATGTGGATGAAAGGATATTGAAAAATATCTCCGCTACCTACCTCTACTATGTCTTCCTCAGGATATAAATTCATTTTCAGATTCTGATTGCAGAACTTAATCAGATTTGGCAAGGAAGTTTTATTAGCATACCAGTCTCCCCCACCTCCATATCGTAGTTTGGCTATTTTCAATGTTGGTTGTTGGGCAATTGCCTGCAAAATCAAGGCAAAACTCAACGATAGACTTAGTAAAGAAATTTTAATAATCTTTTTCATAGAATTAATCTGAGCGTTTAATTTTATTGAAGCAAATTGTTGCTTAAAGTGCAGGCCACAATGCCAGCGGTTTCTGTTCTTAATCTTGAATTTCCTAAGGTAACCCATTCAAATTTTTCCTGTTTCGCCTGCAAAATCTCATCATTCGAAAAATCTCCTTCCGGACCAATCATGATGCAATAGGATGATTTCGGTTTTAGCAAACTTACCAAAGGTTTTGAATCATTCGTCAGATGCGCTAGAAATTTTTGCTCCTGTTTTACTGTTTTCAGAAATTTATCAAAAGCCACTAATTCATTAATCTTAGGTAAATAGGCTTTCAGTGACTGTTTCATCGCAGAAATAGCTATTTTTTCAAGCCTTTCTACTTTCTGCTGTTTGCGTTCTGAATGTTTTGTTTGTATTAACGAAATTTCATCTATTCCTATTTCAACACATTTCTCAATAAACCATTCCAGCCTGTCAGCATTTTTGGTTGGAGCAATAGCTATATGCAAATAACTATCTCTTTGCTGGAAACTTTTCTGCTCTGAAATAATCTTAAATTCACATTTTTTCTCATGGGCTTTTGTGATTTCACACTCATAGAGCCCGCCAACACCATCTACAATATGAATAATATCTTTAGTAGTTTTTCTTAGCACTTTAACACAGTGTCGGGAGTCTTCAATATCAAGGAAATGATTCTGAGAAATATTTGGTTGAAAGAAAAGAAGCATGAAATCTTTTATATTGTTACAATAAGCCGTTTATTCGTTTTTACAAACACTTATTTGTGCTGTAAAGACACTACCGTTTGAAGCATCAAAACCCGGATTAAGGTCTATAAATTTATTTGCTTCCAAAGTTAGTTGTTTTGTGCTATTTAACGAAATGATTGCTGTAATTGAGGTATTTGCACCAATATAGGCAAGTTGAGTTATATTTTTTAATAAAACGCTATCAAGACATTTCAGCAACACATCCTTTACAGCCGACTGCGCTGTTTCAGAAGTGATTTTATAATAGTATTTATTATTCAATTCTACTTGCGTATCATAGTAATTATCACCTGTAATGGTTCCTATTTCCGATAGATTATCAGCATTATTTACACTTCTG
Organism: uncultured Emticicia sp.; assembly: GCA_966212365.1. Taxonomy (GTDB): domain Bacteria; phylum Bacteroidota; class Bacteroidia; order Cytophagales; family Spirosomataceae; genus Emticicia. The sequence goes on from CBIHRH010000577.1 coordinate 3,202, forward strand.
AAAATATGATATTTAGTTTGTACATTCCCATTCCACACCAATTTAACCATAATTTCTTCATGTGGACTTACAATTAAATCCAACAAAGTAGGTGTTACAGGGGGATCCGGGTTATTGGTGGTCGGGGGATTGACCGGAGGCTCAGGATTAGTAGGAGGATCCGGTGTTACAACAGGAGGCTCTGGATTATTTGGTGGTTCCGGATTTGTTGGAAGGTCAGGAGTTATTGGTATTTCCGGCGCCTGGCCTCCTATCTGAACATTATCAAAACTAAAAGCCCGCATACCCAAGCTGTTCTTAATATGCACACCATTATAAAACGGGTAAGTATTGTCAGCAAACCAATCGGGCAGATAAGAGACTGTCTTAGGATTATTGACATTTACTAAATTCAGATAAATCTTATTACCAATGCTCTCAGCAGATTGTATCACATTATTTTTTCCATCTATATAAATGTAATCTTTCATACTTCTTAGTGTGAAGTTCGCAGTTGAATCTTTCGGGTAAACCATTTGCATACCCGCATCAAATTCTAATACTAATCGGTTACCTTCCCAATAGATTCGTTGAATATCAGGTGAATAGACTTCATTAGATTCATAATTGCCATAAATTTCTCTGCCTATAATCCTTGATAATTCAAAAGTCGTTTGCTTGTAGCCATCGAAGACATAATGGAGTCCATCATACCCTATTGTACCAACTGTTCTCAGCGTACTGATTTTGGGGTATAAATAATTAATTCGCCTCTGGAAATCTCTAAAAAATAC
>CBIHRH010000578.1:0-3956 GCA_966212365.1 uncultured Emticicia sp.
AGTTCCTCTTCCGACTTCAAATATATGATTCTATCCTTTTTGCTCATGTTATTACTCTCCTTGTCTTAGATAGATACTGTTGACACCGTCTGGCGGCCCTGAATACGTCCTGATTGCATTAAGCCTTCGTAACGTTTCATCAACAAGTAACTTTCGATTTGTTGTAATGTATCCAACACCACACCTACAAGGATTAACAATGATGTACCACCGAAGAATGAAGCAAAGTTCTGAGTCATTCCTAATAATCCTGCGAGCGCTGGTAAGATAGCGATTACTGCTAATAACACCCCACCCGGAAGTGTAATTCTGTCTAATACGTTGGCTATATAATCAGAAGTCGGTTGTCCTGGTTTTACACCCGGAATAAACCCGCCACCACGTTTCATATCATCGGCAATCTGATTAGGGTTAATCGAGATAGCGGTATAGAAGAACGTGAAACCAATGATTAATACAGCATAGATTAAACAATACTGCCATGAGGTCGGACTATTCATGATAATTGCCCAGTTCTGGAAAGTATCACTCTTAGTGCTTTCTGCCATGTAAGTCAGAATCAAACCCGGAATAAACATCAATGCTTGTCCGAAGATGATAGGCATTACACCTGCAATATTCAATTTCAAAGGCAAATACTGGCGTTGGCCTGTTACGACTTTATTACCAACTATTTGTTTCGCATATTGTACTGGTATTCTGCGGGTTGCCTGAGTAATAGCTACTGCAAACAATACCACCATAAATAAAGCTACAATTTCAATGATGAAGAACAGAATCTGTCCGCTTCCACCTCTTGAGTTAGCCTCACCGATGATAGCTCCCGGGAATCTTGACACGATACCAATCATAATCATCATTGATATCCCGTTTCCGATACCTTTTTCGGTCATTCTCTCGCCCATCCACATACACATAATAGTTCCGGCAATAATCAATACTACTGAACTAATATAGAACAGACCCTGGCTTACCATGATTGCATCAGTCGGAATCGTTGTCTGAACGTAGGTAAATCCTTGTGCTGCGGCAACTGCGATAGTCAACCAACGCGTAATCTGATTTAACTTTCTACGACCTGACTCCCCTTCTTTCTGCAATTTGCTAAAGTATGGCAATGCTAACGTCAATAACTGAATGGCGATAGATGCCGAGATGTACGGCATAATACCCAGTGCCATGATAGAAGCATTCTTGAATGCACCACCGACAAGCGTATTTAAAAGGCCTAACAAACCATTGTTAGCAGTTAAGTCTTTTAATTTAGCCACATCAACACCCGGTAAAACTACGTGGGAACCGACACGAAAAATAACGATTATCAATAGAGTCTGAAGAATACGCTTCCTCAATTCCTCAATTGACCAAATGTTCTTGAGTGTTGTTATAAATTTGTTCATTTCGTTAGGAAAAACAAGGCTTTTGGTTGAAATTACTCAGCTCTACCTGCGTTAAGTTTATCCTGCAATTCTTTTAACTCATCCCACTTACCATCACGAGCTAATTCCGCTTGTTCTGCCCAGGTGGTTGGGTCGTGCATTGCATATTTTGAACCCGCTGCATCAAGGATTTCTTGTACTCTTGCTGCAGGTGTCGCTGCTAAATCTGCAAAGCTAACGATTCCTTCGTTAATAAGCAAATCTGCAATCTTCGGACCAATGCCTTCAATTATTTTCAAATCGTCTCCTTCAGCTGTTTTTTTTGAAGCTTTTTTTGGTTTAGCTTCAGTTTCCACTGCGGCTTCTACCGGAGCAGCAACTACCTCTTGCGCTACTAATTTTTCAGCTTTAGCAGCTGGTTTTGCATGTTGTACAAGACCTGCAGTAGCGGCCGGGTCAAAAGTAGCATCTACAGTTGCAGTACCACCTGCTTTCTCGATAGCTGCAATAGCTGATTCCGAGAATGCATTAGCTTTCAGATTAACTGCTGCTGTCAACTCTCCACGACCTAAGATTTTCACACGGTCAGATTTTTGTGTCAAACCGTTGTTATATAAGAAGCCTAAATCGATAGCTTTCACACCTGTTTTGTCAAACAAAGCCTGAATAGTATCCAGATTGATGGCTTTATATTCTACTCTGTTAATATTTTTGAAACCAAACTTAGGCACACGACGTTGCAATGGCATCTGACCACCTTCAAAACCACGTTTCTGGCTATAACCTGAACGAGATTTTGCACCTTTATGACCACGTTTCGCAGTACCACCACCGCCAGAACCATGTCCACGGCCTACTCTATCATTTGCTTTAACTGAACCTTTTGCAGGTTGTAAAGTACTTAATTTCATTGTAATTCGATTATTTTAATCGGTTAAACATACGCAATTCCGATTTTCGGAATCACTCGGCTGCCATTTGGCTTGTGCCTACCCATGAACTCTATCGGGATGTACCCGTCAGAGAAGAATTGTCTTATGCTTCTTCAATAACCAACAGGTGCTTTACCTTGTTGATCATGCCTTGCATAGCAGGGTTTAATTCTTTTTCAACCGTACGGTTTAATTTGCCAAGACCCAAAGCCGCAATTGTGCGTTTTTGTACTTCTGGTCTGCCAATCGTACTTCTTACCTGAGTAATCTTTACCTTTGCCATTGTTTTATGTTAGGTATAGGCTCCGTGCTGTGCCGGCAAGCATGGGGCTTGGGGCAGAGGGTATGGGGCTATTATCCGTTAAATACTTTTGTCATTTTCACACTACGTTGGAACGCCACTGCGTGAGGTGCACGCATCTGGCTCAAAGCATCGATAGTTGCTTTTACCACGTTGTGAGGGTTTGATGAACCTTTAGATTTCGCCAATACGTTGTGGATACCTGCTGCTTCAAGCACCGCACGCATCGCACCACCGGCGATAATACCAGTACCAGGGGCTGCAGGTTTTACAAACACAAAACCACCTGAGAATTTACCGTGAATTTCGTGAGGTACAGTATCGTTGATTACAGGTACAGACACCAGGTTTTTCTTTGCATCTTCGATAGCCTTTGCAATTGCATCAGTCACCTCATTTGCTTTACCTAAGCCTTGTCCTACTACGCCTTTACCGTCGCCTAACACAACGATTGCCGAGAAACTAAAACGACGACCACCTTTCACCACTTTGGCTACACGGTTAATGGCTACAACTCTTTCTTTAAGTTCTGCCTCGTTTACTTTTGCTTTATTCATTGATTGAGAATTGCAAGATTAGAATTTCAAACCGCCTTCTCTGGCACCGTCGGCCAAGGCTTTAATGTTACCATGATACAAATAACCGTTACGGTCAAACACACAAGCTTCGATACCTTTTTCAGAAGCGATTTCGGCAATTTTCTTACCTACTTCTTTAGAGTTATCTACTTTCACACCTTTCAAACCCAATGCTGTAGTTGAAGCTGATGCTAAAGTAACTCCTTTAGTGTCGTCGATTAACTGAGCGTATATGGCGGTATTTGAGCGGTATACCGATAAGCGTGGTCTTTCAGGGGTTCCTGAAACCTTGCTACGGATGCTCCACTTAATTTTTTGTCTTCTATCAGTTTTTACACTTGACATTGTTGTAAATATTTTGAGACTTTGAAAAGAATTTCGTAGTCAGTATGTCTAATGATTATTTCTTCTTACCTGAGGTTTTACCTGCTTTACGACGAACAACTTCACCAGCAAAACGGATACCTTTACCTTTGTAAGGTTCAACTTTACGTAGGCCTCTGATTTTTGAAGCAACAAGACCGATCAATTGTTTGTCTGTACCCTCAAGTGTTACAATCGGGTTTTTACCTTTTTCCATCAAAGTTGTTACTTTCAACTCTTCTGGTACCACAAAGTATACGTTGTGAGAGAAACCTAAGCTAAGGTCTAATACGTTTCCGTTATTAGCGGCTTTGTAACCTACCCCAACAATTTCCATCGTAGTTTTGTATCCTGTGCTTACACCAATAACCATGTTATTGATTAATGAACGATACAAACCGTG
>CBIHRH010000579.1:0-3955 GCA_966212365.1 uncultured Emticicia sp.
TAATATTTTACGGTGATAGTCTTACTTTCTTTTGGTGGAATTGACACATAATTATCAGACCAGAATACAGGAGCAACGACAGCCCCACCGACACCATCTGCTAATTCAGCCTCTATGAAGAAAGCCAGTTTATCAGATGTATTGGTTAGTTTCAGGGTCACTTCATATTCGTCTTTATTGATGTCTTTGACATGCTTCTCTGCCTTAATCTCTGTTTTTGCCAGGGTATTTAGTCCACTGAAATCAGCATATTGTTTCTGAGGTGTATAAAACCAGAAGTACTTCGACCAATCCAACTGGTCTTTTTGCGACGCTAACCAATAGAAATTATCAGTCACTATTTCACCTTTATCGTTTTTCAACGTAAGCGCTAAGAAGTACACCTCATTCTTCCCTTGCAAAGCAGGGATATCCAGCCATTTTCTGGTTGTGTTTTCACGCAATGTCACTGTCTCAGCCTTTCCAAAAATCTGCTTAGAGTCCTTATCAAAAAGTCTGACTTCTGCTTTTATATCACTCAATGCCTGACGGGTATCATTGCTTAGATGAATGTTTTGATTGTAATAATCATAAATGATATTCACTGGTTGAGCTGCTTTTTTTGTACCATAATAAGCACCTGTAGGCATCAGATAATAATCATACATCTGCCAGTAGAAATCCGGCCAGGGTGAATTAAGCATCCATTGCACCACACCAGTTGCCACCGGGCGATTAATCACAAAAGCCTCAAACATCGGACGAATAGCCTCGTAGTTCATCACCTGTGCCTTAAAGGCCAATTCTTCTAAATTTTCAGGTTTACCATATCTTTTGTTCAAAGCATTCAGGAATACACCCAATGTATTGAAATCCTTTCTACCAGAATGGTAATTCCACATCTTATTATCAGGCGGCCAGAAATCTGCTTCCGGAATGGCTTTTTTAATACCGCTAATCGGAGGCAATTGAGGCCCAGGCCCTGTTTCACTATTAAAGCCAAAAGCCCCACCTAGTTTCTTATCTTCAAACCAATAAACAGGTGGCACATATTCATAAGGCCCGTTCATTTTCATACCCGATTTCCCGGTCAGTTCACTGGTAAATTCACCGGATGAAATCAGGAAAGGACGGGTTGGATCATATTTTTTCAAAGTTTCCAGATACCGTTTTTCAAGCGAAGGTTTTGGCATAGCGTCGCTTCCACCTGCCCATGTAAAGATGCTTGGGTGGTTGCGTAGCCACTTCACCTGGTCTCTTAAATAATTCGATAGTAAGGTCTCTTCGTCAGGTGTCAGTTTTACGGCATACAAATCCACACCCTCATTAATTGGCAGGTTTTCATCGCCGGGTTTCATTTTTAGTTCCATACCCAGATAATCCGGCCATTCCCATTGGCAACTCCAACCCACCATCAGCAGAATACCATTCTCATCACATAAATCATAGATATGATGGTTATTGCCCCAAACTCCCTCAAATCTCAGAGAGTTGAGATTCATTTCTTTTACATAACGAATCTGTGCCGCATCTTTTTCCGGCATATAACGCAAAAACAAATCATCCACCCAGCCTGCACTCTTTATCAATACATCTCTCCCGTTTACTTTATACCCTCTCACACCTTTATCATTCAGATAAGTCTCAATTTTGCGGATACCAAATCTGGTGCTTTGTTTATCTGATAGTTTTCCGTTTTCTTTTACTTCCAGGTTCAACGTATACATTTCAGGGTTGCCTAAACCATTTGGCCACCATAAACGAGGATTCTTAATCAATAGCTCTTTGGTATCAGCAGGCGTAAATTTCACTTCCCTACGCTCATTTGGTGCCAAAGTAAAGCTCTTTTTGAATGTAAGGTTTTCAATGGTGCCGATTACTTCTACAGTCTTTGAAGCGCTGCTATGATTGGCTAACTCTGTACTGATGGTCAGCCAAGCCTTCGTTAAATCTTTTGGATCAAGGTCGGGTGCAATAAAGGTAGCCACCGTAGAGGCTACCTTTCCAGAACGTCTAAGCCTGATGTCCCGGTAGATACCCATATAGTGGTCAGGGGGTGTCGGTGCCCAATCCACAAAGCCCATATAGAAATCGCGTACCTGCGGTGGAAATATCTCTACCAACAGTACATTCTCGCCACTTTTGGCAGCTTCAGTAATATTAATTTCAAACTGACGAAAAGCACCTAACAGGGTATCCTGAGAGGCTACCTGCACCCCATTCAACCAGAAATTCGCCCGATAGTTTATACCATCAATCAGCAAGCCCAGGTATTCTTCCTGTGCATTTAAATCTTCTAATTTGAATGTATTTCTGAACCACCAGGAATTTTCGAAAGGCGCACGGGGGATTTTCTCCAGATTTCTGCCCACAAAAGGGTCTTTATATACACCCGCTTCCACCAACGCACCCAATACGGTAGTTGGCACAGTAGCCTTCACCCATTTCTCAGGATTAATGAGTTGCGTTGAAAGTGCTTTAGCATCGGCATTGATCTCTTTGGTAGAGGCAATTGTCCAGTTTTCACTTAGGGTACGTTCTTCCACTTTTACTTTCGGGCCGCAACTAAGCAGGAAAAAACTCCAGAGCAGCGCCAAAAGTAAACACCATTTTTGATTCATATCTTGTTTGTGCTTGATTTATTGTCTTTGTCATTTAGTACTTGTAAAAATATATTTTGGACTATTGCTAATCAAAATATATACTGGTTGGGTGAAATAGATTTAAAGATTTTAATATATCGTCCCTACGGGACTTAGTAGCACTTTTTTATTGTTTTTTCTACCGATATAGCATTCCTACGCCCAGTCGGGATATTTTTCAAATCCCAGAGGGACGATATACCGGTAGAGGTTCGTACTATTCCAAGTTTGGTATCCCGCAGGGATAATATATTATAATTGCATCCAATAAGTAAAATATATAGCCTTTAATAGTCTTTTTCAATTCCCTCGAAGTATAATAATAAATTCAATTCTACCCTAATTATCATACCTAAACAAATGAAAAACAGACAGTTATATTTGAGTATGCTGGTAGTTGCCCTCTCGCTAGGAACGGCATGGGCTATTCGTGGACAGTTCGGACATGAACACGGCGCAGCATGGGCCGGCGGCATCGGTTGCCTGAGCCTGATATTAGTAGCCAAAAGAAGTGATTGGTATGCCAGATTTTTTAGCATCACTCTGGCTGGAGCATTGGGTTGGGGACTTGGTGGTATTATGAGTTATGGTGTTGTAGTGGGATATGGACGAGCCGATGATTTTGTGAATGCCTACTATGGTCTGATGATGCTATTTGTGATTGGGGGATTATACGGATATATCGGTGGAGGTTTATTTGGGCTGGCATTATCACATACAGAAAAGAACCCTGTCAAATGGGCAAATCTGATTGTTGAGATGGTGGTTGGTGCCATTTTGTTCTATTATTTCATGATTATCGAATTTGAATGGTTCATGACCCCTCCCCGTTCTGAAGCATGGGCTATCTGTTTTGGGGCAGCTGTTGCTATGACCTGGTTTATGGTGAGACATGAGCGAAATTCTGCTTTAAGGGTAGCTGTTTTCTCGGGCTTGGGCGGAGGATTCGGTTTTGCCTTTGGAAATTTCTTACAGGTGCTTGGAAGTGTCTCAGGCATTAAATTCAACTTCTGGAATGTAATGGAATATACACTAGGCTTCTTCGGTGGATTAGGTATGTCGTATGGTACCCTGACTTCTTCCTGGGAAAAATCAGAAAGTTCACAAAAGAAAAGTTCACAGTTATTTGCCTTATTGATGCTGGTGCTCATCATTCCGTTTACGATGTGGCAGCAAAATTTTGATGCCAAACGTATTTATGAAATGCTTATTAAATTGAATGTATTGGATGGCAGCCCTCTTTTTGGTCTAACAGAATGGAGTGGATTGGTATTGATACTACTATTCACACTTATCTGGTTTTATAAATATTATATTAACCAACCGAACAATGT
>CBIHRH010000580.1:0-3942 GCA_966212365.1 uncultured Emticicia sp.
TTTTCGGAATCTTTTTCTTTATGTGGGTTCGCTGGACAGTTCCGCGTTTCCGTTACGACCAGTTGATGAACCTAGGTTGGAAAGGTTTGATTCCATTAGCTGTCGGAAATATGATTATTACAGCTATTGCTATGCTTTCAGGTTATAAATTAGCCGGAATCTGGATTGGCCTGGCAGTATTAATTCTGATAATTTCCATTTTCTGGGCGATGCGTCCCAGAAAAAAAGCAGCAATTTTAGGTGCTTAAAATGTAGCAAGCTATCAGCATTTATTCAGACTGATAGTTTGCATTGAAATATTAACAATATGCAATTAACTAATAGAGCTAAAAAAACTGATAAGAGTGAGCTGAGTTTGTTCGAGCGCAGCTACTTACCATCTTTAGCAACAGGTTTAGGTATTACGATTCGTCACTTTTTCATGAAAAAGCCAACGATTCAGTATCCTGAACAAAAAAGATATTTAGGACCTGTCTTTCGTGGACATCATATTTTAAAGAGAGACGAAGAAGGACGCGAACGTTGCACTGCATGTGGTTTATGCGCTGTGGCTTGTCCTGCTGAAGCTATCTCGATGGTGGCACAGGAAAGAAAAAAAGGTGAAGAGCATCTCTACCGTGAAGAGAAATATGCGGCTGTATATGAAATCAATATGCTACGCTGTATTTTCTGTGGTCTTTGTGAAGAGGCTTGTCCGAAGCAAGCTGTTTATCTTCGCCACGATAAATTCGTGCCTGTATTCACCGATCGTGAAGATGTGATTTATGGCAAAGATAAATTGGTTGAAGACCCGAATAACCGCTATCGTCGTGATGCATGGACGAAAGAGGATGCAATGAAACTTTGGAAAAACGATTAACTCAAATAGAAACCATTTGAGATTCTTATAATATGGAATATCTTAAAAACATACTACACCTCCCGCCCATTTATTACACGTTTGCCATTTTATCGGTATTGACTCTTTTCGGAGCCTTGGGTACTGTCATGTCACGCAACCCTGTGCATAGTGTAATTTATATGATAGTGACATTCTTTTCGCTATCTGCGCACTATATTTTATTAAATGCACAGTTTTTAGCGGCGGTTAATATCATCGTATATGCAGGAGCTATCATGGTCTTGTTCTTGTTCGTTATCATGTTTTTGAATATGAAACAGGAAGCCGAAGAAATGAAAAAGGAAAAGATTATTTATACCGCTGTCATAACAGCAGTAATTTTAGGTGGTATATTAATTATTTTCTTACGCAGAGCTGAACGTGAACCTGTTAATCCTTTAACCTACAACTCACAAAGTGGGATGATTGAGGTATTAGGTAGATCATTATATGGAGAATACCTTCTTCCATTTGAACTTATCTCTATACTGCTTTTAGTGGCTATGGCAGGTGCGGTGATGTTAGGTAAAAGAGAAGCCGGAGAAAGACATTTCTAAGAAGTTAAATAAGAAATATCAAATATGAAAAATCCCTTTCTATCTCAGAAAGGGATTTTTATTTACCGCCATGAGTAACTAATCCCACATGGCATTTTTCAGGATTCAATCGTCAGATTGTAGATTCTTCTACAGGAATGACAATATTATTTTTCTTATTATACTTTTCTACAAATTGTTGCCACGTTTCTTTTTTCTTGAAAATATAGCGATATGCCCATAAAATAGTGGCAGTTGGAATAATGTCAGTAAATGGGATAATCTCTTCCAGAAACCCAAATGCAGCCCCAAAAGTAGTGCGGTGCACAGCAAAAATCAAGGCAGCAATGACAGGCGCTAAAACCAAATCAAAAGTTTCTCCTAAAGCAGGTAGCAAAAAGGTCGACATACCCAACGCATCAATGGCTAAACTGGCCAATAAATCGAAGCGACGTCTTTCAGCAAACTTTTCGTTCAATTCTACGTTATTTTTGTTCATTTCAAATACAATTGATTAATTCATACATTTAAACGTAAAATCACCTAAAAAGTATCATAAAAATAAAAGTTTTTTTGAAAATCATAGGTTTGATAAAAATTTGACTATTTTCGTAACTTTAGTGGGCTTGAATTGGCCTTTTATGAAAAAGTATTATATCTTCAATTTTGCAAACTGATATAATCAGAACTATCAACAATCTATTTTACCCCTCAATATCAAGTTTTGGAGACGATGACAACCTATGCAGCTAACATTGTAAATGTGTTTGACGGAACAATTGAATTTGGAGAATTAACAGTAGAAAACAAAAGAATCCAGCAGATAAAGTATCTTGGAACAGAAAGAACAGACGAGAGATATATACTGCCAGGATTAATTGATGCCCATATTCATGTTGAAAGCTCGATGCTCACGCCTGCTCAATTTGCAAGATTGGCAGTCGTGCACGGAACGGTAGGAACAGTCTCTGACCCTCACGAAATAGCAAATGTATTAGGAGTAGAGGGAGTGAAATATATGATTGAAGATGGTCGTAAGGTTCCTTTTAAATTCTGTTTTGGAGCGCCATCATGTGTGCCAGCCACCACTTTTGAAACTGCAGGCGCAACTGTAACAGTTGAGGATATTGCACAATTATTCACTTATAAAGAAGTGGGCTATCTGGCCGAAATGATGAATTTCCCGGGAGTGTTGAATGAAGACCCGATTGTAATGCAAAAACTGGCTTTAGCTAAAGCTTTTAATAAGCCAATTGATGGACATGCGCCTGGATTAAAAGGAGCATCAGCCAAGAAATATATCGAGGCAGGTATAGAAACAGACCATGAATGTTTTACCAAAGGTGAAGCCTTAGAGAAACTGAAATTGGGTATGAAAATCCTGATTCGGGAGGGAAGTGCGGCCAAAAACTTTGAAGAACTGATTCCTTTAGCTGATACCTATTATTCAGAAATGATGTTTTGCTCTGACGATAAGCATCCGGATAACCTGGTGGAGGGGCATATCAATCAATTGATTAAAAGAGCTATTGCTAAGGGTATTGACAAGTTTAAAGTATTGCGCATGGCAACGATTAATCCGGTATTACATTACCGTATGAATGTGGGTCTGTTAAGAGAAGGGGATTGGGCTGATTTTATCATAGTTGATGATCTGGAGAATTTCGAAGTACTGGGAACTTATATAGATGGAGAAAAAGTAGCTGAAAATGGTACTTCATTAATAGAAAACCTGAAAAGTGAAGTAGTCAATAATTTCAATTGCAAACCCCTTGACCCTCAGGATATTGTAGTGATTGCACCTCATAAAGATAATCTTTTGCGAGTAATACAAGCAATAGACGGACAATTAATTACGAAAGAATTATTGGTAGAACCCAAAATCGCAGAGGCTAAAGTAGTTTCAGATATAGAGAATGATATATTGAAAATGGTGGTTTATGATCGGTATAATGATGCCAAGCCTGCTATTGCTTTTATCAATAACTTTGGTTTAAAGGAGGGTGCCATTGCTTCATCAGTTGCGCATGATTCTCATAATATCATTGCTGTTGGTGTAGATGATGAATCAATCTGCGAAGCAGTTAATCTGATTATAAGAGAGAAGGGAGGAGTATCAGCAGTTAGCAATACGAAAAAAGGTGTTTTAGCCTTGCCAGTAGCCGGATTAATGAGTAATGAAGACGGTTATAAAGTTGCAGAAAGCTATACGATGATTGATAAGTTTGCGAAAGAACAATTAGGGAGCACCCTTATATCTCCATTCATGAGTTTGTCATTTATGGCCTTATTGGTAATACCATCCTTAAAACTGAGTGATTTAGGATTGTTTGATGGGAATACATTTAGTTTCACGGATTTGTTTAGAGCTAATGAATTATAAAGGGAAATGAATTTATTTGAAGAAGCTATAGAAAAGAAAGAGTTATTAGAATTTGCAATAGGTAAAGGCAAGTATTATGTGGTTGATAGAGATTATGGTTCTCATTCTATTATTGGGTCTTGGATTAATTATATATTGCCATT
>CBIHRH010000581.1:0-3938 GCA_966212365.1 uncultured Emticicia sp.
TTCTTTTGGCGTTAACATACTCCATGTTGTGCTTGTAATTTTGCAGCGAATTTACTTATTTATAATTAATCTAAATAAAGATTACATGAAAAAAACTGCAAGCGGGCTTAAAGCTATACTATTAATAGCTTTCGGTCTTGTATCAATGCTGGCAAATGCACAAAGTCAAATGGGCTCAATCAGGGGTACCGTTAAAACATCAGACGGACAAGCCGCCGAATTTGTAAATGTTGGTTTAAAGAGTACTAATAAAGGAGTGGCATCGAATAAAAGCGGTGCATTTGAAATCAAAAATGTAGCGCCAGGTACCTATACTCTTCGCATATTTTTTGTTGGTTTAGAGACAAAAGAGCAAAGCGTAGAAGTAAAAGCAGGAGAAATAACACGTGTTGGTGAAATAATCCTGAACGAAAGTGCTACGCAATTGCAGGAGGTGGTAATTAAATCAGGAACCACGCGCTTCATGAACAAAGAGAGCGAAATTGTAGCCAAAATGCCTTTGAAGTATATCGAAAACCCACAGGTATATAATACGGTTTCTTCTGAATTGATGAAACAGCAGGCCATAACCAACTATGATGATGCCATGCGTAATGTACCGGGCATTTCAAGAACCTGGGAGTCGACCGGACGTGCAGGTGATGGGGCCTCTTATTTTGCACTCAGAGGTTTTGAAGCACAAACTGTACTCTACAATGGCTTGCCGGGTCTTACCAATGGAAACCTTGACCCTGCCAATATCGAAGAGATTCAGGTAATTAAAGGGCCATCAGGCACTTTGTTTGGTGGTAGTTTTTATGCCTATGGTGGCATGATAAATACCATTACTAAGAAACCTTATTTTACATCTGGCGGAGAGGTAGCCTATAATGCAGGCAGCTATGGACTGAACCGCATCACGGCTGATATTAATACGCCTTTGAGCAAGACAGAAAAAATAGCCATGCGTATCAATACCGCTTTTCATAACGAAGGCAGCTGGCAGGATGCAGGTTTTAAGAAATCGTACTTTATAGCCCCAAGTTTATTATATCAGGTCAATGATAAATTAACTTTTAATTTTTTAGCCGAAATATTAGAGGAAGAACGCGCAGTTCCTCCCGTGTTCTTCCAATCTAATCGTGCTGACCCGTTGACTTTTAAAACCGTAAAAGACTTAAACCTCAGATATGACTTATCGTTTACAAGCAATGACCTAAGCATCAGAAACCCTCGACTCAATATGCAGGGACAAATGACTTACAAACTATCAGACAAATGGACTTCGCAATCTGTTATTGCCAGAGGTAGCTCTAAATCTGCCGGATACTATGGGTATATTTATGGTAATAAGGCGGGTGATAACCGTTTTGCACAATTTTTCACCAATGAGCAATACACCATCAATACTACTGATATTCAGCAGAATTTCAATGGTGATTTCAAAATCGGGAATATGAGAAACCGTGTAGTTTTAGGTCTTGATTATCTGACACGCAACACCGTTAATAATGCTTCCGGCTATGCACTGGCCCGCTACGTAACGCCTCAAGGTGAAGTAAGTTTTACTGATCCGGAAACAGGAGAAGCGATACCTCAAACAGTTCTGACCAAATCGTCTGTTGATTTACTATTGGCAAACTCGGGTGTAAACGGATGGCAGACCCTTACTGAAAGCAATACTTTTAGTATCTATGCTTCTGATGTACTGAATATCACACCAAAACTATCGGCTATGTTTAGTCTTCGTGCTGATTATTTTGATACCAAAGCTGATAAAACTACGCCTGATGATGATTATAACCAATGGGCATTATCGCCAAAATTCGGTTTGGTTTATCAGCCTGTATTAGATAAAATTTCGGTCTTTGCCAATTTCATGGATGGCTTCGTGAATGTTGCACCAGCTACGGTATCAGACCCTGATGGCTCAAACCCCAGAGTGAAAGCCTTTAAACCTGAGCATTCAACCCAATGGGAAGTTGGTGTAAAAACTAACCTGATTTCAGATAAATTATATGCAACTGTATCTTACTATGATATAAAAGTAAGTAACAAGGTGACTTCGGACCCAACGAATATCAATAACCAGCTACAAGGTGGTGAAGTGGGCAGCAAAGGCTTTGAGTTAGATATTACGGCTAGTCCGGTTTTAGGTTTAAATCTGGTAGCAGGCTATAGCCACAACGAAACCAAGGTTATTAAAGGCGAGCCGGATAATTTCTATCTGCAACCGGGTAGAGCTCCGGGAGGACAAGGTCCGCAGGATAATGCTAATTTCTGGGCGAATTACAAGTTTAAACCTCAAACCCCTAATGGATTCGGTATCGGTCTTGGGCTTAATTATGGTGGAGAATACAAAGTAATTGACAACGCAGCCACAGGTGTGTTCACCTTACCAAGCTATACCCTATTGAACGGAAGTTTATTTTATAGCGCACCTAAGTATCGTATTGGTCTGAATGTAAATAATATTACAAATACGCAATACTATATCGGTTATTGGTCTATCAACCCACAAAAACCAAGAACTGCTGTGGCGAGTTTTATTTATAAGTTCTAGGAAATATATTGAGTGAATGAGTGGTTGAGTGATTGCCTGATAGTTATTTCTCTATCTAATTCATCAAATCAAGTGAGAATAACCTAATATTTTATAAAACTATACTTACTTATATTAAGGTGTCTTCTGGTATTCGTTTGAATATAGAGGGCACCTTTCTTCATGCTTAAAAAACTTTTCAAATCTTTTTCACACCCCTGACATACCTCTGTCATAAGCGAACAGTAATTTTGTTTCATCAAACAATCAGACACAATATCAAGATGGAAGCACAAACAAAATTACGGGGAATGGCCAATGTGAGCTACTGGGCAGATGATGTAAAAGCTGCTCGGGAATGGTATAATGAAGTATTTGGTATGGAGCCCTATTTTCAAAGACCAGATGCCGAAAACCCCGTGTATATCGAATATCGTACGGGAGATTATCAACATGAAGTGGGTATCATCAGCAAGAAATTCAGACCACAACCTGCTTCTGAGACGCCGGGCGGAGCGATCTTATACTGGCATGTTGATGATATTGAGCAATCTTTAGAAAGATTACTAGCCTTGGGTGCCCAACCTTACCAACCTGTAACTAAATGGGGAGAAGGCTTTATCACCGCCGCTGTCATAGACCCATTCGGGAATATCCTGGGCATTATGTTCAATCAGCATTATTTAGACGTCTTGAACTCTGCCGCGACAGCGTACCGTTTTAGCCGATTGATTTGATTACACTGATTATGAATATAAAATCAAAAAATCATGTCAATCATGCTAATCAGGTCAATCAAAGTTCAACAATCACTAATTCACTCAATAAAATGGAAAGCAACAAAGGAATCGAAGTAGTTTCTGCTACAACGCGTCAGGATTGGCGCAATTGGTTGGCTGAAAATAGTCAATCAAAAAAGGCAGTTTGCCTGATTATACACCATAAAAAGAGTTCAATCCAAAGTATTAATTATGTCGAATCTATCGAAGAAGCCTTGTGCTATGGCTGGATAGATTCTAAGGCCAATAAAAGAGATGCCGAAAGTTTCTATCTGCAGTTTACGCCGCGTAAACCCAGAAGTAACTGGAGTAAACCCAATGTAGAAAGAGTAGGCAGAATGATTGCCCGGGGATTAATGACCGACCATGGTCAGAAATTTATAGAGATTGCCAAACAAAATGGCAGATGGCCTGAATGAATGGAGGATGGAGAAAGGAAAATTTTTCGGAAGTAGAATTAATAGAGGTCGTTCAGAAAAGTGGCCTCTATTAATTCAATACCTTAAATTTTCACACCATATACTTTATTATAAATTTCAACTTTCACGGCGTTCAGGTCAATTTCTTCTGTAGCCATCAGATATAGATTAATGCTGTTTTTTGTGGCATCGTAGGCAGGTTGAATATAATCAGGGTCA
>CBIHRH010000582.1:0-3905 GCA_966212365.1 uncultured Emticicia sp.
ATAAGCTGGATAGTGAGACTTTGAATCAGCAAAAATTCCTGAAAAAAGAAGGTAATAAGTATTATGTGCAGGAAGATATACAAGCCTTTGGAATATCGTTACGTAGAGGAGATATGATTCGGGCAGAAGAGGTTGATTATGAAGAACTTTTAAAAGGTTCGAGAGCTTTAAGTAAGCAAATATCCACACAAAAACTTACATTTGCATTCTATTATTTAGACCCAAATATCGTATCAAATTACAGCCATGAGCAACTCCACCAGATATTTCTTTCGTTTGAGTTACCGGACTAAATCTATTATCATTTTATTGCTGATGGCCTGTGGACCTATGCCATTTGATTATGATGAATTCAAGAGCTTTTTTGCTCCTGAAAGTGCCGCTAATGAGGCTCAGTTTCATAGCTATAATTTTACTTCGCAGTTTTTATACGATGAAAATTTCTGGGATGAAGACGACAAGCCTGCACCTGATGAAATTGAAAACACGAAGGCTTGGGCTAACTACACAGGTGTGGCTGAAAAAACTGTTACCGACGAACTCTATACCGATGCTGATAACAAGAGTACCACAGGACTAACTGAGGCTTTACAGCAAAAAGGTAAAACTGAAGCCGCAGAATATTTAGTCATAGCAAAAAATATAGAAGCAGAAGATGGTGGCGGAGGTAGCGATACTACAAAAGGGAATTATGATAATTTGCTAAAAATTGCCCAAGCGAAATATGCACAGACGAAAGATGTTTTCCTGAAAGAACGATGGGCATATCAGGCTGTAAAGCTTGCGGATATGAATGGTGAGCCACAGAAAAGTATTGAGCTATACAAAACGCTGGTAGAACCGCTTACAGAAAAAACATTTATCAGTGATTGGGCGCGTTCTCGCATGGCTGGTGCATGTATGCATGCTAAAGACTCAACTCAAGCTTATTTTCATTTTTCACAGGTTTTTGTGACTGCTCCGACCAGAAGAAAAACGGCCAACAGATGTTTAAGGTTTTTACCAAAGCTACAGGAAGAAGCTCTGAAACTTTGTAAAAACAATGCCGAAAAAGCGAATGTATATGCAGCAACGGCTGTTTTGCCTTTTCAGGATGGACTACCTATGTTAGAACAAATCCGTGAACTGGATGTCAATCATCCATTACTGGAGTTTATCATGGCTCGAGAGATCAATAAGAACGAGGAGTTTTTCTATGGGAATTGGGAAGATTTAAAGTATTCTTACTGGAATATGGATTCTACCAGAAAAGAAAACCTGAAAGAGGGCGCTTCTGATTATTTCACTAAGCTGTTAGATTTTTCTCTTGAATCGGCTGAGAATCCAACTTTAAAAAAATCTCCATTCTGGTATACATCTGCAGCTTATCTGACATTTATTGCGCAAGATTACGAAAAGGCGAATGAATTGCTGCAGAAAGCCAAGGCAATTCCGACAGATAATAAAGTTATACAAGACCAGATAGCCATGCAGGAAATGATATTGACAGTGAGTGAGTCGCCTGTAGTAACGCCTGAAATGGAGAAAAAAGTGATTCCGTTACTTGAGCGTTTTTCTCGTTCTGATAAATTCCGTACGGCTAATAATTTCAATGCTGCCTGCAAGATTCTGGCTGCCAAATATGAAGGGATTACCTCTATCAATGAATTTGCTGAAGGCGGAGAAACACGACCGTTAAAAAATGGCAAAAAAGCGAAAGAAAGTAAGCCATTGGGCTGGTTTGCAAGTTGTTTCAGTAAAAAAGATGATGAGCGAAATGTAAAGGCATCACCGGAGGGTAAGGCAAAAGCATTTCTGGTATCTTTATTAAGTTCTTACCAATTAGGCTATTCAAAAAAACAGGATGGATGGATAGAGACGGCTAATTTTATGAGTAGTTCAGATCAATACGCTATTGAAGATTCTACATCATCAAACACTCTTAACTATACAATTGATTACTTTGCTAAAAACAATCATACCGATTTTGATAAACGCTTAATCAAACTCACCGGACTAGATAATAATTACCTCTATATGGTTTTAGGCAGAAGAGCCTTAGCTGAACACAAATACGCTAAAGCCGCAGATGCCTGGAAACATATTTCGCCGGAAGTATGGGAAGCTGAACCTTTCAAAACTTATCTGGATGTCAATCCTTTTCATCTGGATGGGCAAGGAGAAGCCAATCCTAAAGAGACTGTAACGCCTATCTCTTTTGCTGTGCGTATGGCGGAGTTGCAGGAGAAAGTGAATAAAAACCCGAAGGATTATGAAAGTTGGTTGCTATTAGGCTGTGGAAGCTACAACATGGGTTACTTCGGCAATAGCTGGATTCTGTTGCGCAGAGCCTGGAGCGGAGGTGAGCAGAAGAATGAAATAGATGATTATTATACTTCTGCAAAAGCGCTATCTTATTTCGACAAAGCGATGAATATAGCACCAAATGCTGAAACTGCCGCGAAGGCTTGCTATCTGGCAGCCGCTTGTCAGAAAATCAGATATGAACTGGCTTATGGGGCGATGTATGACGGACTTTATTCGTTGCCTGATGGAGAAAGAGAAAAGAAAGAAGCTGAGATAATCAAGGCTTTGGAGACATTAAGAAAAGAGAAATATGCTACTTATTTCAACTTGTTAAAAACCAAATATCAACAAACTAATTATGAGGAACAGTTGATTAAGGAGTGTAGTACTTATAAGGATTTTTTAGCGGGTAGGTAAATTAAATATAATCTTTTAAGGACTATAAAAATATATTATCCCTACGGGATATTGAGATTTGAAACTCTCAACCTAACTACCGATATATCGTCCCTACGGGACTAAAAAATTACCAAATATAACTATCCCGACTGGGTGTCCCGTAGGGGTAATATATCGGCGGCCGTCGCACGGTAGAAAAAACGAAACATAACGTTTCTAAGTCCCGTAGGGACGATATATTTATGTTACATCTCATAAATATATTTCGTCCAGTATTATGAAAATATATACCAAAACAGGAGATAAAGGCACTACTGCGCTTGTGGGTGGCCGGAGAGTCAGTAAGGGAGATTTGAAGATTGAGTCTTATGGTACAATAGATGAACTCAATTCGTGGATTGGGTTGGTAAGAGACCAGCCTATTAATGAATCCCGTCGGGATTTATTAAAAGAAATTCAGGATAGGCTCTTTACTATCGGTGCTGACCTGGCTTCTGAACCGGAACAGGTCAGAAAGAAGCCTATACCCAGTTTATTGGAAGAAGACGTTACACTACTGGAAATCGAAATGGATAAGATGGATACAGAACTTTCTCCGCTTAGAGCGTTCGTCTTACCTGGAGGTAATCAGTCTGTATCTTTTACCCATTTGGCTCGGACTGTGTGTCGTAGGGCCGAACGGCTGGTGATTCGTTTATCAGAGGAGGAAGAGGTGAATCCTATGGTAATAAAGTACATCAATCGTTTATCTGATTATTTATTTGTACTATCCCGCAAAATGGCGCAGGAATTGGGCAGTGAAGAAATTACCTGGAAGCCGAGAATGTAGAAAAATATCATTCTCAGACCCAATATAAAAAGAAATGCAAGTCTCCTCGCGAAAACTTGCACTCAGTATAGAAACGCTCAGTAGCGAGGATATTCGTTCCTCCACTACTTTACGTGATAGAATGTTCTGAACAAAATTTGTATTTTTCTGAGAAGTATTTCTTAAAAACCTCTTCATCACACCATTCACAAAGTCCCGAAAAAGGCTATTTTTACTACGAATAGCGACTATTTTCTAATGTTTTTCGAAAAATGCTGTCGTATTCCAAAAAAGCAGTAATTTTGCACTTTCATTTTTTTGCCAACCGTTTAATCAGTTTGGCACAAGACTTTCAGATTTACGTATAATATATCGCAAAAATCATTCCAAAATGGCTAAGAAGATTCAATCG
>CBIHRH010000583.1:0-3905 GCA_966212365.1 uncultured Emticicia sp.
CAATTACCAGAGAGCAATTCTATTACTTGCAGATTGTGCAACAGGTATCCTCAAACGGTGGGCTTTTCGCTACGCCATTGTCTAATATACCGACTAATATTCTTAATTATAATTCACAATCAACCAAGAAGGCTGTGGGATTCTTTGGGATTATGGCTGTAAGTTCGGCGGAGGCTGTTATTGATAAGGCTAAGGCGAAGCCTAAGGAGTAGTGGTTTTTGTTTTTGTAGAGACGTATTGCAATACGTCTCCGAGGGCATGTCTTTCTATTTGAATGTATTTTGATGCAGGTTTTTACAAGAATGGCATAGCATTTTGAAATTTACAGGCCACCAGAGACGTATTGCAATACATCTCTACGAGAAAAACAGTTTTTAATACAAAATCACCATCATACTGCGTGCGCCATGTGCACCTATCACTAATGATTGCTCAATATCAGCGGTTTTGGATGGGCCAGCTATGAATGCGCCATAATTGCCTATGGTATCCAGTTTTTTGTAAGCCTCGTGCATATTGGCTACTATGTTCTTTTTATCTAGTACCAAAACCAGGTGCTGGGTAATAAAAGGTAGAGCACGGTTAATCATGTTTATTTCTGGTACCCAGATAGCACCGTTTTCGGCTACACCGATTACACCATCGATTACTGCCAGATCTACTTGCTCTAATATGTTCTTTGACGTGTTAGTATCTATTTCAACACTTGCTTTTACAAGTTTTGAAGCAACATTCTTTAAATCTGAATAATGGGTGTCAATTACTCCCTGACATTCAGTTTTGCTATCTACCTCAATAGCATGCCCACCAATACCTGATAAAACAGTTTTGAAGCGTTCAATACTCCCATCCCCGTCAAAAGCTGGAATAACAGGCAAATCAATAGACGAAGGCTTATTGGCTTTTACACTGGCTAATATTTTTTCTCTGCTACTCATGAAGACTTTTTGTTTTTGCTATACCATTCCTTGAAGCTTTGCTTCGGTGCATCAGGCAATTCACGGGCTTTTGCCCAGGGATTCATGCTTTGGGCGTGAGTCATACCATGAGGCAATATGCGTAAAGCACCCCTGGCTACTTTGCCACCTAAATCATATATCTTTGGCATAGCCAACATTTTCGCCAGGCCTTTCATACCCCATTTTTTGGCTGCTGGCAGTTCATTTTCTTTCGATACTACCTGCCGCCATTTATAGAGTTGCACATGAATATCAATCTTCACCGGACAAACATCAGAGCAAGAGCCGCAGAGGGTGCTGGCAAATGGGAGAGAACTATATTTATGTAAGTCAATATTAGGCGATAAAATAGCGCCTATTGGCCCTGGTACTGTGAAATCATAACTATGTCCGCCACTACGGCGATAAACAGGGCAGGTATTCATACAAGCTCCGCAACGGATACATTTCAGGGAGTTTCTGAAATCTGAGCGGCCTAGTTGTTGTGTACGACCATTGTCTACTATCACAATATGCATTTCTTTGCCCTCAGCAGGCTTTGTGAAATGCGAAGTATAGGTAGTGACAGGTTGTCCGGTAGCACTACGGGCCAATAGACGGATAAAAACTGATAAATGCTCTACTTTAGGAATGAGTTTTTCCATGCCCATACAGGCAATATGAACACTGGCCAGATTAACGCCTAAGTCAGCGTTGCCCTCGTTGGTACATACTACAAAACTGCCTGTTTCGGCTACAGCAAAGTTGACACCCGTTAGGGCGACATCAGCTTCTACGAACTTTTGTCTGAGGTGTTGGCGGGCTGCTTCTGTTAAGGCTTGCGGGTCTTTCTCGCCTTTAGGCGTGCCTAAATGCTCATGGAAAGTTTCGCCTACATCTTCCTTTTTTAAGTGGATTGCGGGCATTACGATATGGCTTGGTGGCTCGTTTCTGAATTGTACAATGCGCTCGCCCAAGTCGGTATCTACTACTTCAACACCATTCTTTTGCAGGAAAGGATTCAGATGGCATTCTTCGGTAAGCATCGACTTACTTTTTACCATCTTGATAGTCCCTGTTTTGCCTTTTAACGAAGAAGCATTTCTGATAATATCCAGTACAATCCTGTTATGCTCTTCACCGTCAGCTGCCCAATGCACCTTTACCCCATTTTTTATGGCGTTTTCTTCAAATTGAAGCAGATAATTATCCAGATTGCTAAGCGTATGGTCTTTGATTTGGGAGGCAAGCAGACGTAATTCCTGGAATTCAGGAATAGGGTAGATAGCTCTATCTCTTTTCTGACGGACAAACCACAATGTTTCGTCATGCCAGGTAGTCCGGTTAAAATCTTTAGCGAATTTTTCAGCTAAGGCAGGGTGATTCATGGTTGGCTTCCGTTCAAAATTTCTGCAATGTGCATCACTTTTATAGGCACTTGTTGTCGTTTTACTATTCCTTCAAGGTGCATCAGGCAAGACATATCTCCACCTGTCAATACTTTGGTGCCGTTACGTACGTGGTCAGCTATTCTATCTTGTCCCATACGGGCTGATACTGCTTCTTCGGTAATACAAAAAGAGCCGCCAAAACCACAACACTCATCGTTACGCTCTAATTGGGTTACCTCAATGCCTCTCAACTTTCTAAGTAAAGTCATAATCTGCCCGCCTTTGTCTCCTGTTATTTCAGAGGCATTCGCTTGTCGAAGACCTCTCTGTCCGTGGCAACTTAAATGCAAACCTACTTTATGAGGAAAGTCGACAGGTATTTCTTCAACTTTTAATATGTTTTCCAGAAAGTCAACCAGTTCATATACGCCTTTCCTTACTTTTTGTACGGTAGGTGTCTGGTCAATAATATCATAGTGTTTGCGAACATGATAGGTACAACTACCTGAGGGCGTTACGATATAATCATAATCGGCAAAGGTGTCAACAAAATGATGATATACCTCTTTAGAATCCTGTTCACAGCCACTATTAGCCATCGGTTGCCCACAACAGGTTTGTTGTGTCGGATAGGCTACCTCCACACCCAGTTTCTCCAGTAATTGTAAGGTATTAATACCCACATTCGGATAAAACTGGTCAACATAACACGGAATAAACAGGGCTACTTTCATGATTTAAAAAGTGTAACCCCACCCCAACCCTCCCCAACTGTGGGGAGGGGGTAAAAGTGCCTCTACGCGGTGTCCGCTTTCCACTGCTGGTGAGAATGCCGATTAGAGGGATTTAGGGTGAGGGGTTTAATCTATTTCTTTCTTTTCTTTTTATACTCGCAATTCTTATTATCAGACTTCACATAATAAGATTTGTAATTCTTTGCTTTAGGATCAGTACAACCACAAAGGTTCAATAATTCAACCTTACGGAAATCAACCGGGTGACTTTCGCTTTGCAGAGAGATATACCCTTCTGCCAGAAGTTTACCTTCTACCAGTAAACTAGGGTCATGACCGCTTACCTTGCCACCTCCGGGTTGAGGTTTGGTATATTCCAATACCTTTTCGCCATTCACAAAGTGTTGGATAAGCGAATCACCTAAAACCAATACTTCAGCACGTACCCATTGGTCGCCATTATAGGTCTGAGAAGTTGAATTAATACAGTGACGCTTATCTAGTTTATCTTGATAAAATACGTTTGTACCAGGCGTACAAAGGTTACAGGTAGTACGTTTGCCTTTATCTAATCCTCCTAATAATTGTACTTCAATTGAAATTGGGAAATCCTGGTCTTTGCCCATGGTTTCAGGTGCCTGGCAATGAATCATGATACCACTATTTCGCGTTGCCCAACCCGGGCCTTTATTAGCCTGATCTCCTACGAAACGGTATTCGGTAGCTATACGGTAATAAGAGTATTTGTCTTTGTAGAAGATATGTCCGAACATCTCGTCGAACGAAGAATAACCATCGTAGCGCACCTGCATCATTCCATCAGCTCCTCTGAATGTATTGGC
>CBIHRH010000584.1:0-3889 GCA_966212365.1 uncultured Emticicia sp.
GGTATTCAGGTATCTGCCTTGAAAGACAACGAAGATATCGTTGAGCCATTATCAGAGCGTATCTTAGGTCGTACATCAGTTTATGATATCATTGACCCATTGACAAAAAAACTGATTATCAAATCAGGTGAGGAAATCACAGAAGAGATTGCTGCTCAGATTGATGAAACAGCTATCGAAACGGTTGAGATTCGTTCGGCATTGACTTGCGAAACGCAAACGGGTGTTTGTTCGAAATGTTATGGCCGTAACCTTGCTACTGGCCGTATGGCTGATATGGGTGAAGCCGTAGGTGTAATTGCCTCGCAATCAATTGGTGAGCCTGGTACACAGCTGACACTTCGTACGTTCCACACAGGGGGTACTGCCCAGAACGTTGCTTCTGAAGCCAACATCAAAGCCAAATTTGGTGGTGTGATTCAACTGGAAGAAATGCGTACTGTACCATCTGTTGACCGTGAAGGTAACGAGATTACTATCGTGTTGGGCCGTCGTGGTGAGATTCGTATCCTTGAAGAAGGTACTAACAACATCCTGATTACTAACAACGTACCTTACGGTGCTACTTTAGAAGTGAAAAATGGCGATGTAGTGAAAAAAGGAGACTCTCTTTGTCACTGGGATCAGTTCAACGCCGTTATCCTTTCTGAGTTAGATGGTACTATCGAGTACGAAGCTATCGAAGAAAACATCACCTATAAAGAAGAGGCTGATGAGCAGACAGGTTTCCGTGATAAGGTAATCATCGAGTCGAAAGACCGTTCGAAAAACCCTGCTATCATTGTAAGGACACCTGGTGGAGAAGATGATAAAGCTTATAACTTACCTGTAATGGCTCGTCTGACTGTTGAAAATGGTCAGAAGATTAAATCAGGTCAGGCATTAGCAAAAATCCCTCGTGCTATCAATATGAACCGTGACATTACGGGTGGTTTGCCTCGTGTAACCGAGTTATTTGAGGCTCGTAACCCATCGAATCCTGCGGTTGTATCTGAAATTGATGGTATCACACAATATGGTTCTGTAAAACGTGGTAACCGTGAGATTTTCGTAGAAGCAAAAGACGGCGTTAAAATGAAATACATGGTACCTCTATCAAAACTGATTCTGGTACAGGATGGTGACTTCGTTTTAGCAGGTGA
This sequence comes from uncultured Emticicia sp., assembly GCA_966212365.1. GTDB lineage: Bacteria > Bacteroidota > Bacteroidia > Cytophagales > Spirosomataceae > Emticicia. The sequence continues at coordinate 1,143 of CBIHRH010000584.1, forward strand.
CCCTCTATCAGATGGTGCTATTACGCCAGCCGATATTCTACGTATCAAAGGACCTACCGCCGTACAGGAATACTTAGTAAACGAGGTGCAAGCCGTTTATCGTCAACAAGGGGTGAAGATTTCAGACAAACACATCGAGGTAATTGTACGTCAGATGATGCAGAAAGTTGAAATCGTAGATTCAGGTGATACATTATTCCTTGAATACCAGATGGTTGATAAATGGGTAGTTCGTTTGGCTAACGACAAGATCATGGATAAGAAAGTGGTAATGAATGCAGGTGCTTCAGATAAATTCAAACCGGGTCAGATCATCAGCGCTCGTGAGATGCGTGATGAAAACAGCCGTTTGAAACGTGCTGACTTGGCACAAATCGAAGTACGTGATGCGATGCCGGCCGTTTCTCGTCCGACACTACAAGGTATTACAACTGCCTCATTAGGTACTGAATCATTCATCTCTGCGGCATCGTTCCAGGAAACCACTAAAGTGTTGTCAGAGGCTGCCGTAAGAGGTAAGCGCGATACACTCGAAGGTTTGAAAGAAAACGTTATCGTAGGACACTTGATTCCTGCCGGAACAGGTAACCGTAAATATCAGAACATCCTTGTTGGTAACAAAGCTGAATTGGAAGCTGCCGCTGAAAAGCGTAAAGCACAGGAAGCTGCGAAACAACGTAGAGAATATGTTTAAAATATAATAGGTCAGGTAGGGGTTCAGAATTCTGAACCCCTATGTTGGCAAAAAATCCTCCTTATCATCAGATGGGGAGGATTTTGTTTTTTTGGATTGGCATATCAGGAGACCTACTATATGAACGTACCTTACTATACTTTTCAATCACTTAATTTAGACATCGGGGAAAAAAATCCCCAAACCAGAGGGTAGTTTTAATGCCATTCTACTGCTTCCCCAATAAAAATACCCCCTTTTCATACTGGAACAGTTTCTTTATTATTATTAATGAGCCTCTTTAGCTCACAAATATTGTATTCACAAAAACTAACAAAAGCATGAAAACTATCTCATTATTATTAGTGTCTGCTTTGATTTCACTGGGGACATTTGCGCAAGAAACAGGATCAGGAGAGAGAAAAGTCATGGTTGGTGGTGCTGAAATGAGTTCTAATAAAAATGTTGTTGCAAACATTATGAGCTCAAGAGAACACACTAAACTTGTCGCATTACTAAAGTCTGCCGGACTAGTAACCACGCTACAAGGACCTGGCCCTTTCACCGTTTTTGCTCCTACTAACGATGCTTTTATGAAGATGGGTGCTACACCATCTAAATCAACCTTAACAAGGGTTTTGAAATACCACGTAATTGATGGTAAATGGGATTCGAATGATATTATGGCAGGTATAAATGGAAATGGCGGTACACTTTCTGTGAAAACTATGCAGGGAGGTTCGTTGAAATTCTCAATGAGCAGAGAGAACCTGATAGTAACCGATGAAAATGGTATGACAGCTACAGTTACTACTAAAGATATTTATCAAAGCAATGGGGTAGCGCACGTAGTTAATACGGTGCTGATGCCTTATGATACCAAGAAAGTGGTAAGTATGAGTAATAAATAGATTTTGAGAGTCGATTATATAAGTATGGTAGCAGTAAAGGGTTGTGGGCAGCGTTTTACTGCTATTTTTTTAGCTTTTGCTCCTTCTACTGCTATAGAAATTATTAAAATAAACTCAATTGTTCTTCCTTCGGCAAACTGCCTTCATGACGTAAAAGCCATTCTTTTCTCCATAAATCACCACCATAGCCAACCAGGCTTTTGTCAGAGCCTATCACTCTATGGCATGGGAGAATAATAGTCAACGGATTATTGCCATTAGCAACGCCTACTGCTCTAATGGCTTTTTCGTTGCCGATGATACGTGATAATTGTAAATAAGAAATGGTTTTGCCATAAGGAATAGTTTTCAGGCTTTCCCATACCAGTTTCTGGAACTCTGTTCCTTCCGGTAATAAAGGCAAATCAAAGTCTTTTAGCTCCCCTTTAAAATAAGCATTAAACTGCCTGATGCATTCATCAATAATAGGTGAATTTTCAGGTGTTTCCTGCAATTGACGGCTGGGCTTTTTCTGTGCTTCCCGAAAAAGCACATGTGTTAGGTGTGTATCTGTAGCGATTAACTCTAATGCCCCAAGCGGAGATTCATAGTGTTTGATATAGGTCATATTGGCTAAGGTTTTCATATGCTTAAATCCCTCTACCATTATACAATTTTTTTTTCGATTTAGTGCTTTAAAACAAAAGAAGCCGCTAAAACTTAGCGACTTCTTTACTAATGAGATTAATAATGAAATTAACTTAAAAATAGATTCCAGAATTAAGTAAAAAAGCATTTAAACTTAACTATATATATATATTTTAATAAAGCTACTTTAATAATATACGAATAGCTTCTTTTGGTTTGTCTTTTAATTGTGAATTACTTATGACTAAGTAATAAATACCTCGATTAAGATTTTTTACATCTAATTCAATTTTATTATTGCTTATTGCTTTTGCAGTATATAATTCTGAAGGAATAACTGAAATAACAGGTACGGATGAATTCTCACTAAATAACTCTAACTTACCATTGAGATTTTTAATTTCTTCAGAACTTTCAAATTCAATAAATAAAATATCTGTTGTTGGATTGGGATAAACACTGAATCGATAACAACTGGATACTTCAAATGGATAATATCTATCTATAGTACCGCAAGCATTTGTTTTACTTGGTTT
>CBIHRH010000585.1:0-3888 GCA_966212365.1 uncultured Emticicia sp.
CAGAGATTCGGTAATCACAATACCATTATTACCAGCAAGCACGCTTTGCACATTGCCTGATGTAAGCGGAAAATCAAATAAATTCAGAAACGAAGGGTCTACAAATGCTCCACTCGCATTCATTTTCTTATCACCTACCGTCAAGGTCAACCCTGTTGAACGGAATCTTGATGTTTCTTCTATTTCGGCATAATTCTGTTTCAGTGTTGGCGCTAAAGGTCTTGGAGTTGTCTCCCATGTTTGTGGCGTACCGCTGAAAATATCTTTGTTATAGACCTGATACAGTCGGTCAGCTTTGCTATAGAACCGATCATATTGCAATTCATTTTGTATCCAGAGGATAATCAGAGTACAGGCGGCTATACCAACGGCGAGACCACTGATATTGATAAACATATAGCTTTTGGCTCGCATCAGGTTGCGAAAAGCGATTTTCAGATAATTTCTTAACATAATGGGGTTTATTAAAGAGTGAATATTATTTAAATCATCAGTCTGTGCTGATAGACTGCGTTTCAAAAAATAAGGCCGGCAAAACCGAAGTACTTCCCAAACATACAGCCATCGGGCTCTGGTTAAACCCATTTCTTCTACCTGCTTCTCAAACTGTTCGTGCATATCCCCTTGCAGTTCTTCTGCTAAATCGGGCGGTAGAAAAACCTTTAAGAGTTTATCTGCCCAGCCTGGTGGAGAAAAGTTTTGAGTTTGCTTTGCCAAGATTCTTTTACATTTTCAATTTTACATTTTTCTGTTTCCCCAAGTTAAACGTACCACGCCTTTCAAAGACGAGTATAGGCTTGACACGCACGCTACTATTCACTCCTCAGGCTTTTTACAGGGTTTATCAAAGCTGCTTTGATGCTTTGGAAACTTACTGTTAATAGTGTTATTACTAAGGCTCCCATACCTGAGGCGGCGAAAATCCACCAGGAGAGTTCAGTATGATACTTGTATTTTTGAAGCCAGTTATCCAGAAAATACCAGGCAATAGGTGTAGCAATAGCAAATGCGATGACAACCAGAATCGCAAAGTCTTTAGATAATAAATTCCAGAGGTTAAATACACTGGCGCCTAAAACTTTCCGTACACCAATTTCTTTGGTGCGTTGCTCGGCTACAAAAGAGGCTAATCCGAAAAGGCCGAGACATGAGATAAGAATAGTAAGTATAGCAAAATAGAAAGCCAGGGTGCCAATACGCTCCTCGGCTGCAAATTTTCTGGCATATTCCTGATCAGCAAACTTGTAGTTAAACATTGATGCCGGGTTATATTTCTTGAAAATCGTTTCAATCGTATTTACTGCTTCGCTGGCACTTACATCCGGATTGATTTTGAAATTCACGAAGTTGCCTGTGTATTTAGAGAGGTAAAAAAATGTCTGGCGTGCAGGGGTATAGGGTGATTCCATTACCATATCTTTAACAACCCCGATTATTTTATATTGCAATGCCCCTTTACCGCTCCCCTCTCTGACAATTGTACCAATTGGATTCCTTAATCCCATAAATTTCACGGCTGCTTCGTTCACAATCAGGCTCGATGAATCAGTGCTATACTCTTTTGAGAAGTCTCCTCCATCTCTCAACTGCCAGTCTATGGTTTTACCGAATTGATGAGATACCCCAATCACAGCAAAGTCAGGACTTTGAGCAGGGTCTTTTCCCCCCCAGCTAAAACCACCATTCACATGCCAAACACCAGTGAGTGGACTTTCAGACTCTGCCACTTCCGTAATCACCCCAGATTCTTTCAATTCTGTGCTGAAAGCATCGAAATGGTTATGAAGGTCTGAAGTAGTAGTTTGAACATATAGCAAATTATTCCTATTGTAACCTATCGGACGATTTTTAGCAAACTGAATCTGTCTGAAAACAATAATAGTTCCGATAATCAAGGTTACTGATACCGTAAACTGCACAACCACCATTATTTTGCGAGGCAAAGCTGCAAAACGCCCTACCCGAAAAGTACCTTTGAGAATACTAACCGCCTGAAAAGAAGATAAATAAAAAGCCGGGTAGCTTCCTGCTATTAGTCCGGTAAGGAAGCAAAAACTTAAGCCTACTGCCCAAAAAACAGGATTAGACCAAAGCATAAACGTCTGTTTGTCAGCCAATTGATTAAACAACGGTAGCAATAATTGCACGCTTATTAATGCTATAATAAAAGCAATGAAAACAACCAATAAGGATTCGCTCAAAAACTGACCGATCAGTTGCCCGCGCACTGAGCCTACAGCCTTGCGTACACCTACTTCTTTGGCTCGTTTTTCAGACCGGGCTGTGCTTAAGTTCATGAAATTGATGCAAGCGAGTAATAATACAAAAGCGCCAATGATACCAAAGAGCCATACAAACTGAATTTGCCCGCCAACATTAATGCCATTCTTAAATGCTGCATACAAATGCCATTTGCTCATGGGTTGCAGAAAAATTTCAGGCTTAAATGATTTTTGAAAATCATCCACTTTACGGAGCTTCAAATCTTTTATTCTGGCAGATACACTTGCCATATCAGCTTTATCGGTCAGTTGTACAAATACCTGAAATGAATTATTATCCCACTTGGTTTCAGAAAATTTCACCCAATCCCTAATAGCAACATTTACTTTCCAGGGTACCATATAATCCATATTACTGAACTGTGTATTATAAGGTAAATCTTCATAAACACCTGTTACCCTGACTGGGATCATATTGTCTATTTTCACTGTCTGGTTCAATGGATTACTATTGCCAAACAAGTCTTTTGCCATGCTTTCAGAAATCAACATAGAATTAGGCTCCTGCAAACCTGCTCTTGTTCCTTTCAGCATATTCAGCGATAGCATTTCTGTGGCTTCGGGTTCTATATAGTTTCCTTCTTTCCAGATTTTTTTATCTCCTATCGAAATCGTATGTCCTTCTGTCCAAGAAGAGAGAACGATATACTTAAAATCTCCCCCATAGCTGTCGCGTAATTCTTTAGCTGTCGGGATTGGTACAGCTACACCGGTTCCAATCTCTCCATTAATAGTCTGAGATTGCATGACCTGCGCAATTCGCTCATAATTTTTAAAGGATTTATTGTAAGAGAACTCGTCATAAATCCATAACCCAATCAACATAGTAACAGTGAGGCCAATGGCCAGCCCACCAATATTGATGAGTGAGAAGCTCTTGTGTTTGAGAAGATTCCTCCAGGCGATTTTTAAGTAATTGCTTATCATAATGAGTGAGAATATAGAAATAGGGTTAAAATCATCAGTTTTTCGCATCCATCGACGCTTTAAGTAATAAGGTCTGCAAAACTTAAGTACCTCCCACACATACAGGCATTGAGCTTTGGCCAACCCCATCTTTTCCATCTGCATCTCAAACTGCTCGTGCATATCTCCCAGCAATTCTTCTGCTAAATCTTCAGGTAAGAAGACTAGCAGAAGCTTATCTGTCCAGCGAGGTGGAGCGAAGTTTTTGCGTTGTTTGGACATGTCTAATTATTTATTGAGTTAATAAGCGAGTAAGTGATAAACTCAAATCAGGGTTTGATTAATTTTGCATAACTCGCTATCCCAAATTAGGTTACAATCACCTGGTGTCAGCTCAATTCTTTATTCGCTTTTAAGACTTTTTACCGGATTGACTAATGCTGCTTTAATAGTCTGGAAACTGACAGTCATTAAAGCGATTAGCAAAGCCCCAATGCCTGTGATTACAAAGACCCACATTGATAAACCAATACGATAAGGATAATTTTGTAACCAGTTATTCAGAAAATACCAGGCTGTTGGTGCGGCAACCACAAAAGCAATCAGTACCAGTATCACAAAGTCTTTTGAGAGCAAAGTCCACAAGTTTATCACACTTGCGCCCAATACTTTGCGGACACCTATTTCCTTGGTTCGTTGT
>CBIHRH010000586.1:0-3881 GCA_966212365.1 uncultured Emticicia sp.
AGGCAAGTGGAAGTTAGTTAATAGTGAATTAGTAATCTTGAAATCGTAAGGTGGGAAGATAAATTTATCTGTCCAGCCATTATCAACGGGTTTTAAATGATTACTTGCTGACACAGAAGATTCTAAGGCTTTCAGAACGGTTGTTCCAATGGCGCAAATTTTACCTTCTTTATCAATTGAAGCATTCACTATATCACAAGTTTTTCCAGGAATAAAGAAGTTCTCAGAATCAGTCTTGTGTTTAGTCAAATCTTCCACATCTACCTGACGGAATGTTCCGATACCAATGTGCAAAGTAACCGGGCAAAAATTAACCCCGTTGATTTCCATACGACGTTGCACATTTCTTGTAAAGTGCATACCTGCAGTTGGCGCTGCTACCGCCCCTTCTTTTTCTGCAAAGATTGTCTGGTATCTCTCACGATCCTGGTCTGTCACTTTTCTTTTAATTACATCAATCGGAAGTGGAGTTTCACCCAATTCATGTATAGTTTTCATCATTTCTTCATGCGAACCATCAAATAGGAAACGGATGGTACGTCCACGAGAAGTGGTATTATCTATTACCTCTGCTACTAAATCGCTATCTCCGAAATACAATTTATTACCTACTCTGATTTTTCTTGCCGGATCAACCAATACGTCCCATAAACGCATTTCACGGTTAAGTTCACGCAATAAAAATACTTCTATTTTAGCACCTGTTTTTTCTTTAGATCCATATAAACGCGCAGGAAAAACCTTGGTGTCATTTACTACTAAAGTATCGTTCTCACCAAAATAGTCGACGATATCTTTAAACATTTTGTGTTCAATTTTCTTAGTTTTCCTGTTTACTACCATCATACGAGCTCCGTCACGTTGATCAGGAGGGTACATGGCCACTAGACTATGCGGTAAATCAAATTTAAATTCTGAAAGTTTCATTTTATAGACTCCCCAATTCCACTCAAAGCGGAAATTTTTTGTTGATTTTCTTCATGTTTGGGGATATGGTTTTTTCCGGCATGAAGAAATATAGGTACGAAAAGTATTAATTACCTAAATTTTTTAGGTCGCAAAGGTAATAAATCCGTATAGGGGGTGTCAAGTGTTTTAGTAGAAATGTTTAAAAATGGGCCTAAATTGTAATTTTACCTTTAAGATAAAGTTTGCCTTGTCCGGCAATTAAAACTCTGTTTCCGGCCAACACGCAATGCAAACTACCCTTCCTTGCAGAAATCTGTTCGGCCTCAAATTCTGTTTTACCCAGTTTATCAGCCCAATAGGGAATTAACTTTGTATAAGCTGAGCCTGTTACGGGGTCTTCATCTATACCTGCAGCTGGTGCAAAAAAACGACAGACGAAGTCTAATTTCTTAGATTTAGCTTTAGCTGTTACAATTACCCCACGAGCCCTTACTGTCTTTAAAACACCAAAATCAGGTGATATGTTTTCAATATCACTTTGAGAATTATAAACTAATAGATAGTCTTCTCCGGCCTGATAAATTTCTTCAGGCTTTTTTCCTATTCCTTCAACTAAACCTGCAGGAGGTTCGATAGGAAATACATTTTGCACAGGGAAATCCAATTCTAACAGTTTACCTTCCTTCTTTACCTTCAGAATACCACTTTGCGAATCAAAAATGATTGTATCCGATGGGTATTTCATGAGATTAAAAACAACATAAGCAGTTGCCAGGGTGGCGTGGCCGCAAAGCGCCACCTCAATTGTTGGGGTAAACCAACGGATATGGAACCCTTTATCGGTCGGAACAAAAAAAGCAGTTTCGGAGAGATTATTTTCTAAGGCAATTTTTTGCATTAAAGAATCAGGCAGCCATCCTTTTAAAGGAATAATTGCAGCAGGGTTACCACCAAAAAGCTTATTTGTAAAAGCATCAACCTGATAAATCGGTAATTGCATAATAATAGGAGTATGAGGTAGAACTTAACTTTTCTTTGCTGATACCTGAACTTTGGTCAGATATAGCATTAATACTGTAACGCTTAGAAAATAGACCAATGTCCGGGAATCTATCAACCCTCGTCCAATTGATTCGTAATGATAGCTAAGACCTATATAATCAATCAGGTACTGGGTTGAGCCATTGAACAATTGAGCCAATTGATGTAGGCCATCGTACAAAAGAAAACAAACCAAAGCACCGATAATGAATGCTACTACTTGATTATCTGTCAGAGAAGAAGCCCAGAGGCCGATAGCAGCAAAAACTCCTCCTAAAAAGAAAAGTCCCACATAAGAACCAATTATGGCAGATGTATCTACATTTCCCTTTGGGTTCCCTAATTCGTAGACAGAATAATAATATAAGAAAGTAGGTAAAAGCGCTACAACAATCAGAATAAATGCAGCCAGAAATTTACCTGAAATAATTTGCCAATCAGTAAGTGGTTTTGTAAAAAGTAGCTCAATAGTTCCCGTTTTAAATTCTTCCGAGAACAGGCGCATGGTAATTGATGGAATCAGAAAAATAAAAATATAGGGCGCTAATTGGAAAAAATTATTTAAATCAGCGTAGCCATAATCCAATACATTCCCTTCAAATACCCAAGTGAATAAGCCCGCTAATACCAAAAAAACTCCAATCACGATGTAGGCAACCAATGAATTGAGAAAACTATTGAGTTCTTTTCTAAAAATTGTAAGCATGTATTAAAAATTCATTTCAGGTTTATCTTTCTTCAAAATTGCTGAAACTATTAACGACCAAATGAAGCCAAAAAATATATAACCTAATATACCTATGATAAATAATATTCCCGGACTTGAAAATTTACTAGCCATTTCCATTGCCTGCTCTACTTGTTCTGCGGTCATTCCTCTTGATTCCAGTTGTTCACGTTGCAGGTCGGCAATTTGTTGCATGATAGTAGTATCTATGAACATGATATAGGCAAAAGAGAAAATTGATGCTATTATGCCGGTTACTGCACTTGTCAGAGTTCCGATGCCAAGTCCTTCTCCAAAACCCAGGAAGTTATTATTTAAGCTTTTATATTCTCTTATGGCAAAGATAATTCCCCCTAACAGAAACAAGAAAGGAATGTAAGAAGTTGCCGTATTTTTGAATAAGCCTGTCATGAATGAGACAACACTGTAAATAATGATAATAACGGCGGAGATGATACCCCATTTAAGTGCAATGCGAGCTGTTGACGGTTTTTCCATAATGTTGATAAGATTAAGGTGATAAAAAAAGGAAACTAAATTTATCAAAAATTCATGAAACTGTATACGTATGTCTTCTGAAAATAAGAGAAATAATAGTTGCTGCTATTATACAAATTTGTTTTTTGCCTAATTCATCCAAGAAAACATATCCTGCTGTTGGTACTTGCCTTGCTTGTTTCAGCAAGCTGGAAAAATCTTCCAAACCGAAGTTCTTAATATGACTCTCTTTAATTTTCATAATGGCCTCTACATTTTCTTTTACCCAAAGTAAGATGGCCTCATTACCAGCGAATTTCACGAATAAATAATAAAAAGTAGCCGTTATGAATGCAGCAAAAAGATTGGTGAGAAAACCTACTGAAAATCCCTCTGTAAAAGTCAGCGTGCCTCTATTGGTAGCACGATATGTCCAGATAGCAATTAAGATAAATAATACATTAATACCGAATGCGGGTAATTTATAACGCCCGAACGGGCTTTTATGAATGCCATAAAACTGAATCAAAGCTACCACTATGCAAATAACAGCAGCGATGCTTCCGTAGTAAAGCGAATGTTTGATAATCCTGTTTTTTAACATAAGAATGTTATAATAAATATGCTCTTAACTAAGCAATTTGATTTTTGTTGATTACCCCTACTACTTTGCCTTTAAGCACATGCCCAACAAATGGAGTATTTTTAGATTTCGAGCGGATGTCTT
>CBIHRH010000587.1:0-3881 GCA_966212365.1 uncultured Emticicia sp.
TTGATTAAGAAAGAAAAAAATCAGGTTGTGAAGAGCCAACGCTATGAAGAAGCAGCTCAATTACGCGACCGTGAGAAAAAATTATTAGAACAACTTGATCGTGCGAAAGCAGCATGGGAAGAAGAAGCTAAAACAAAACGCTATAATGTAACAGAAGACAATGTAGCTGACGTGGTAGCTATGATGACCGGAATCCCTGTGAAGCGTGTGAATATGAACGAGGGTGAGAAAATCCTTAAAATGGGCGATGCTTTACGCGGAAGAATTATCGGTCAGGATCCGGCCGTTGAAAAATTAGTGAAATCGATTCAACGTACTCGTGTAGGCTTAAAAGATCCTAAAAAACCAATTGGTTCGTTTATTTTCTTAGGACCTACCGGTGTTGGTAAAACCGAATTGGCTAAAACATTGGCAGAGTACCTTTTCGATAAAGAAGATGCCCTGGTAAGAATAGATATGAGTGAGTATATGGAGAAATTCAGTATTTCTCGTCTGGTCGGAGCACCTCCGGGATATGTAGGATATGAAGAAGGTGGTCAGTTGACAGAGAAAATCCGTAGAAAACCATATTCAGTTGTATTGCTTGATGAGATTGAAAAAGCTCACCCTGATGTATATAATATCTTGTTACAAGTATTGGATGATGGTGTCTTGACTGATAGTTTAGGTCGTAAAGTTGACTTCCGTAATACTATCATCATCATGACTTCAAACATCGGAGTACGTGATTTGAAAGATTTTGGTTCAGGTATTGGTTTTGCTACCAAAGCACGTACGGAAAATCAGGATGAAATGGTGAAAAGCACTATTCAGAATGCGTTGAGAAAAACATTCTCTCCTGAATTCCTGAATCGTCTGGATGATGTAATCGTCTTTAATTCTTTAAGTCGTGAAGATATTCATAAGATTATTGACATTGCTCTGAAGCGCTTAACTTCTCGCATTGCAAATATTGGTTATCAGATTGAATTGACGGATAAAGCAAAAGATTTCTTGTCAGATAAAGGATATGACCAACAATATGGTGCAAGACCTTTGAACCGTGCCATTCAGAAATATGTGGAAGATCCATTAGCAGAGGAGATTCTGAAAGGTGAAATGAAAGAAGGTGATACCATACAAGTTGATTATAGCGGAGAAGGCGAATCTCTTACCTTTGCAACAGTTAAGAAACAAGCGGAAATCGAAGAATAAGAAAATTTGAGTTTCTTGGTAAATAAACAACAAAGGCACGGCTTTTAGCTGTGCTTTTGTTATTTTTGCACCTATGATTCTCGACTATCTTAAATATCTCTTTCTTGCGAGAAACGAGCATAGTTTGCACTCACCTTTTTTGTTTGAGTTTTACCTCAAAGTTTTAAAAGACTCAACGGTAGAATATGATTTTTTAGCGATTGAAGAATTGAGAAGAAAACTACTGTCTGATGAACGAGAGATTGTGATTACGGATTTGGGTGCGGGTTCTAAACTTAATTCGTCAAGCCAAAGGAAGATAAAAGACATTGCCAGAAATTCTCAGAAACCTGCCAAACTAGCTCAGCTATTCTATCGGATTATCAGGTTTTATAATTATCGAACGATACTTGATTTAGGTACATCACTTGGTATTACAACTGCTTATCTGGCAAAAGCTACCCTAGGTGGAAAAGTTTTTACCTTTGAAGGTTGCCCAAATACTGCAGAAATTGCAAAAGAGAATTTTAAAGAATTAGGTATTCATAATGTTGAAGTTGTCGTTGGTGATTTAAATAATTCCTTAGAAAAGCAATTAGAAAGAATAGAGAAAATTGACTTTGCATTCTTAGATGCAAATCACCGTTACGAACCTACGGTTGATTATTTTGAAAAATGCCTGAGCAAAATTCATGATGATACCTGTTTTATTTTTGATGATATCTATTGGTCGGAGGGAATGAAAAGGGCGTGGGAGCAAATCTGTAATCATCCTCAGGTGACCGTTTCGATTGATGTTTTCTGGGTGGGGATTGTTTTCTTTAGGAAAAAGCAGCCTAAACAGCATTTTGTTCTGAGATTTTAAAGTTGTTAAACTACTATACGTATTTAGTAGACAAAGTAAACTAAAATAGGTTTTTCAATGTTAGTTGAGAATAGAAAAGATAAAGAGACGATGTTAGATATAGAAAAAATAAGAGCGGATTTCCCGATTCTTGATGAAAAGATAAATGGCAAAGACCTGGTGTATTTTGATAATGCAGCCACTACTCAAAAGCCATTGCCGGTCCTGAATGCTCTTGCTAATTACTACGGTCATTATAATGCCAATATACATAGAGGTATACATCATTTAGCTGAAAAAGCTACTTCTGCCTTTGAAGCAAGCCGTCGAACTATTCAGAAATTTCTGAACGCCAAATATCCGGAAGAAATCATTTTTACTTACGGTACAACCGATGGTATTAATTTAGTAGCTCAAACTTATGGACGCGCATTTCTGAAAGACGGAGATGAAATCATCATTAGTACTTTAGAGCATCACTCGAATATTGTACCATGGCAAATGCTTTGCGAACAGAATGGTTGTGTATTGAAGGTGATTCCGATTAACGACAACGGCGAATTGATTTTGGAGGAGTATGAAAAATTGTTGTCGGAAAGAACTAAATTTGTATCGGTTGTGCATGTATCCAATGCTTTAGGCACAATTAATCCAGTAAAGTATATTATTGAAAAAGCACATGAAGTAGGAGCGAAGGTATTGATAGATGGTGCGCAGGCGACTTCCCATTTAAATATTGATGTGCAGGATTTGGATACCGATTTCTATGTATTTTCGGCACATAAGCTATATGGCCCTACCGGAATGGGGGCTTTATATGGTAAAAAAGAAGTACTGGAAGCCATGCCACCATACCGTGGTGGAGGAGAAATGATTAAAGAAGTGACGTTTGAGAAAACTACTTATAATGAACTCCCTTATAAATTTGAAGCAGGTACACCTAATATAGCCGATGTGATTGCTGTTAAAACAGCAATTGAATATATTGAGGAACTGGGCAAAGAGAATGTAGCAACTTATGAAAACGAATTGTTAGCTTATGCTACTGAACAATTATCTAAGATTGAAGGTTTAAAAATTATTGGTCAGGCAAAAGAAAAGGTATCAGTGATTTCGTTTGTGATAGAAGGTATCCATCCACAAGATATAGGCGTGATACTTGACCAACAGGGAATAGCTATTCGTACAGGTCACCATTGTACACAACCATTGATGAAACGATTCGGAATTCCCGGAACTTCAAGAGCCTCATTTGCTGTTTATAATACCAAAGAAGAGATTGATAAACTGGTGAAAGGCATCGAGAAAGTCAAGAAAATGGTACTTTAACTCATTCAGAAAAGCATGACAATAAACGAAATACAGGATGAACTCATAGAAGAGTTTGAACTTTTTGATGATTGGGAAGGGAAATATGAGTACATCATTGATTTAGGAAAGAAACTGCCAAAGCTGGCTGACGAATATAAAACCGAAGAAAATATCATAAAGGGCTGTCAATCAATCGTATGGTTGAATGCTTATATGGAAGGTGATAAGCTGATATTTGAGGCAGATAGTGAGGCGATTATTGTTAAAGGCCTGGTAAGTATGTTGCTAAGAGTTCTTTCGGGACATACACCGGAAGAAGTACTAAATGCAGATTTGTATTTTATTAATAGGGTAGGGTTAAGCAGTCATCTGGCTCAGACCCGCTCGAATGGACTGGCGTCAATGGTGAAACAAATGAAGGCTTATGCATTGTCTTTTCAGGTAATAGAAGAAAATAAATAGTTTTTTCAAATGAACGAACAAGAACTAAAAGATAAAGTAGTAGAAGCGCTTAAAACCGTATATGACCCGGAGATTCCGGTTGATGTATATG
>CBIHRH010000588.1:0-3878 GCA_966212365.1 uncultured Emticicia sp.
CTTATTTATCTTTTCCCATTAATCATTATTGCCTTTGGGTTCAACCTGATTTCAGAAGAACAAGAGGAAGGTACCTGGAGTTTAGTTTTAAGCCAGGCCACTTCTCCGCTAAAAATGCTTCGGATAAAGATGGGTATCCGTTATACCAGTATATTAAGTATTTTATTACTGCTTCTGATTATTGCGAAGTTTTATCTGGCTATTCCTTTTACTGCTGCCTTTGGTATGTATATATTAAGTACAGTGCTCTATATCAGTTTCTGGTTTTGCTTAGTTTGGTTAATAGTATCCTTTTACAAAAACTCAAGCCAGAATGCCTTTATTCTGCTTACTTCCTGGGTGCTATTGACGATTGTTATTCCGGCTTCCATCAATGCTGCCATTGTTCACGTATATCCAGTGCCGGAAGCTTTCAGTACGGTGCTTGAAAGCCGTGATGGTTATCATACCCAATGGGATAAACCCAAAGAACCTGTTATTCAGAAATTTCATCAGCGATATCCGCAATTCAGCCAGTTCAATCATCCGGAAGGGGCAGACTACAGTGTACTCTGGTATTATGCCATGCAGCAAATGGGCGATGATGAGTCCCGACAACAGGCCGATGCTCTGAAGGATAAACTTAACAAACGGGATGAAATAGCTTCGACTGTCGGACTGTTTGTCCCGACCATTCATACCCAGCTTGCTCTTAATTCGTTAAGCCAGTCAGATATGAGAAATTATCTAAATTTCAATGATAAACTGGCTGATTTTCATGAACAGAAGAAGTTATACTTCTTTCCAAAAATGTTCAGTAATGTGCCCGTGTCGCAGGAAAACTGGAAACTTTTTCCATTGGAATATTTTCAGGATAAAGTAAAAGTTCAATGGCTGAATGGACTACTCCCTCTGCTGCTCATCAGTGTATTTTGTCTACTATGGGCACAAAGGAATTTTATCAGAAACCGCTCTCTCAATCATCATTTCTAAATAAGATTATTATGCTTACCGCTAAAAACTTAACCAAAAAATACGGCGAACAGACAGCACTCAATCAACTGAATCTACAAATAGATTCAGGAGAAATATTTGCACTACTCGGACAAAACGGTGCGGGTAAAACTACCACAATCAATTGCTTCCTGGGGTTTATTGAGCCTACAGGCGGCGAAGCCAGCATTAATGGCAAGTCGGTAGCAAGTCATTCACTCGAAACCAAAAAAGACCTGGCCTATATTCCTGAAACGGTGATGCTCTATCCAAATCTCACAGGCATAGAAAATCTGGAGTTTTTCTCTTCCTTAGCCGGATTCAATTATTCAAAGGATGAACTAAGTAATTTTCTGAGCAAAGCAGGCTTGCAGGAATCGGCGCATCAGCAGAGAGTAGGCGCTTACTCTAAAGGCATGCGTCAGAAAGTAGGCATAGCCATTGCCATTGCCAAAAAAGCTAAAGCATTATTGCTGGATGAACCCACCAGTGGCCTTGACCCCAAAGCCTCTAATGAGTTTTCAAAAATTCTCAAAGAACTCTCTCAAAGCGGCACGGCTATTCTGATGGCTACACACGATATTTTCAGAGCCAAAGAAGTGGCTAACCGGATTGGAATCATGAAAGAGGGCAATCTGGTATCGGTCATTGATGCCAAAGATATTTCAGCTAACGAGTTGGAGAAACTATACCTTCAAACTGTTTAGGGCCATGAAAAAGCTGATTGCCAATAAAGAATACTTATCGCTGATGCGTGATAAGCGATTCAGAATCATGGGCTCACTTGTAACTGTTTTATTGCTTGTAGCACTCGCAGCCGGATTTACTGCTTATCGTTCCTTAAAAAAAGAGCGACAACTGGCACAGGCGGAAGCCAGAGCGACCTGGCTGCATCAGGGAGAAAAGAACCCGCATTCTGCGGCGCACTATGGTTCGTATGCATTCCGCCCCAAATCAGAACTGAGCTTCTTTGATTTCGGGGTAGATTCTTATGTAGGCACTAATGTGTATCTTGAAGCCCACCGTCAAAATGATGCCCGGTTCTCAGCCGCACAGGAAGCCTCTTCTCTGATTCGTTTTGGAGAAATGACAGTGGCCTTTGTCTTGCAATTACTGGTTCCGCTCCTGATTATATTCCTGTGCTTTGATAGCATTGCCAAAGAAAAAGAAGACCATACCTTTCAGTTGCTTTTGAGTCAGGGTGTCAATATCAGCCAGATAGCCTGGGGCAAGATACAGGGATTTTCTAAAGCATTGACCTGGATTCTTGTTCCTACACTTTTGGCTGCTTTTCTGATGACACTTATAGGAACCAATGGCACGCTGACAGCCGAGGTGTTGGTGCGTTTTGGCTTGTTGCTGGTCTTTTATGTTTTGTACTTTTTCTTTTTTATCAGTACTGCAACCGTGATTTCGGCTTATGCAGCCTCCTCAAAAAATGCTTTGCTGATCCTATTAGGTATCTGGATAGCTGTGTGTGTTATTCTGCCGAAGGCAAGTGCCAATATAGGCGCAACTGTATTTAAAGCACCCTCCAGTTTTGAATTCCGTGAAGCCATCAAAAAAGATGAAGAAAGTGGCATTGATGGACACAATCCGTCTGATAAAAGATTCGAAGCTTTAAAAAAAGAAGTACTAGCCAGATACAAAGTTGATTCAGTAGAAGCACTTCCAGTTAACTACCATGCCATTGCCATGCAGGAAGGAGAAAAATACTCTACTTTGGTCTATAATAAGCATTTCAGCGAATTAGAGAACACCTTTCAGAAGCAAAATGCTGTTTCTACCTATTTTGCTTTGCTTAATCCCTATATGGCTATCCGCAACATTTCTATGGGTCTTTCAGGTAGCGACTATAAAACCGCCCTGGCTTTTCAGAAAGCGGCGGAGAGTTACCGTTTCAAAATGGTAGAAACGCTGAACAATCATATGCGTGATTTCTCGAAAACCGGAGATTGGGAAAAGAAAGCGGGAAGTAACCTTTACGGCAAAATTCCTGACTTTCAATTTTCAGGGCCGTCTATCGCAGAAGTTTTAAGGCAGAATTTTATTGCTATTCTGGCATTGGTCATCTGGTTGGGAATCTGCATCAAAATGGTAACTGATTTGAACACCCTAAAACTTGGCTGACATGAAGAACCTACGTTTACTTTTTAAATACGAAGCCATCAGTTTAGTCCGCAGTCGCTTATTTAAGTTAGCGATAGGCGTGCTGCGTGCGGTATGGTTATACGCCAATTTATATGGCAAAAAAGAAAATGGTCGCCAGCGACACATATTAGAGGAAATCAGAGCCGATGAGACTAAGAAAATGGATGCTCTACAGGCAAAAATTTCTACTGACACGATACCCAATGTCATAGGTAACCGTACTTTCCGATTGGTAGAAAATCCGCCCTCGGCGTGGGCTAATCTATCCATCGGCCAACGTGATATTTTCCCGTATTACCTATATGTACGGTATTGGGACTTAAGCCGTCAGTTATTAACAGCCGAGATTGCCAATCCTGAAAAATTGCTGACAGGTAATTTCGACCTGGCTTTTGTGTTGATTTATATTTTCCCGCTCTTCATTATTGCCATTAGTTATAATCTAATTTCGGGCGAAAGAGAAGCCGGCACACTGGCGTTATTATTATCAAACCCTATTTCTGAACGAACAATTACACTCATCAAAATAGCATTCAGGTGGCTATTCAGTTTTAGCATAGCCACCTTGCTTCTTGTGCTTGCCTTATTTATCTGTTCGATTAAACCAGACGCTACTTTTTTTACATGGTTATTGACTATAGCTTTCTATTTTGCTTTTTGGTTTGGCCTGATATTCATTGTCAGCAATTTAAAAATAAGTTCATCCTTTAATTCATTCAGCCTACTTGGGGTCTGGATAATATTTGTGATAATAC
>CBIHRH010000589.1:0-3874 GCA_966212365.1 uncultured Emticicia sp.
GTAGATATTAACAAACACCTCTCGTCGTGCCATGAATTAGATTTTAATATAGTTTTAGGATAAAGGTGTATCTTTTTTGTCAATAAACGGTAACTGAAATCATTTATCTACAAAACCAAAATTAGCAGTTTAATTTGTTTTATCTAACAACAACTAAACGTCAGAATTCTGTTTTAATGATATATCTGCATTAAAAAGATAAGTTTTTTAAGTCTTCAAGCCAGTATACGTATAAATTTGTATCAAATCCATTAAATACCAGGCACATTTCAATCATTTTTTGTACCTTGACTTCTATTAATCCACAACTCTACATCTAAATAGTTTCCGCACAAAACAGAGATTTCATCTGTTGACATTTTGCGTTTTTTCAAGCATTTCTGAACAGATAATTCTCTTCTAATCATAAAATTGTGTTTAATCATTATAACCTAAACATTGCGTATGAAAAATTATACTTTTTGGCTAAAAGCTGCTTCAATCATGCAGTTTCTCACCGCTATTATTCATTCGATAAGTCTTTTTACTAATCCCATTCCTGAGAATGAAAAGGAAAAGGAACTTTTAGATTTAATGAACACCTATAAACTTGATTTCGGTGCAGGGTTTCACCGAACAATGAATGAACTAATGACCCCGTTGAGTGCGTGTCTTTCTTTGCTTTGCTTATTTGGCGGCCTCATTAACTGGTATATAATTCAGAAAAAACTTGCCTCTGAAATAGTAAAGGGAATAATCATTATCAATTTGATTGTTTTCGGTATCTGCTTTGGTCTCATAGTAGTTTTTGCGTTTCTGCCACCTATCGTTTTGACAGGGTTGATTTTCGTATTATTAGGAGTTTCACTAATTACAGTTCCTAAAAATCAATAAAGACAATGGTTGATATTTTTCATTATTTCCCGATAAACGCTTCACCTGAAAAGGTATTTGAAAATATCTCAACACCTAGGGGTATCGACAATTGGTGGAGTATCGAATCAAAAGGCACAGTGGGCTTGGGAGAAGTTTACGAATTTGTCTTTGGAGAAGAATATCATTGGGCTGGGGTTGTTTCAAAATACAACCCCTGTTCTCAATTTGAGTTGACGATGACCAAATCAGACGATGATTGGGACGGCACTAAAGTAGGTTTCAGACTTCTAGATAAAACTACTTATACACAAGTAGAATTTTACCATACCGGTTGGCCAGAAGACAACGAGCATTATAGAATCTCAAACTATTGCTGGGCGATGTACTTAAGGCTTTTAAAACGATTTGTTGAGTTTGATGAATATGTTCCTTATGAATTGAGGCTTGACGCATAAAAATCAGATAATCATTCTTCTTTGCTCTATCGATTTGTCTATAGAAAAACAGAAGTCTTCACGAGTGTTTTCATTTTTCACTATTGTTGCAATTATTATTGATATTTAATTGCTTTATATGTCTGCCTACCATGTGCCCGTTATGCTCAAAGAATGCCTCGATGGCCTTAATATCAAGCCCAATGGCGTTTATGTAGACGTAACATTTGGTGGCGGCGGGCACTCCCGAGCCATTCTCGAACACCTCACTACAGGTAAACTCTATGGTTTCGACCAGGATGCTGATGCCAAAGCAGAGTCTAAATTGATAGAGAATAAAAATTTCAGCTTTATTGATGCCAATTTTCGCAATATCAAGCAATATCTGCGTTTATTTGGCGTAAAAAAAGTAGATGGTATTTTAGCTGATTTAGGTATATCATCACACCAGATTGATACGCCCGAGCGTGGTTTCTCTACAAGGTTTGATGCTGATTTAGATATGCGTATGAATCAGAAGGCTGATATTACAGCCAAAAATATCGTAAACGAGTATTCGGTTGAACAACTGCACAAAATTTTAGGTATGTATGGCGAAATACAAAATGCCCGTACAGCTGCCCAAGCCATTTATACAGCCCGATTGAATAAAAGCATAGAGACCATCAACGATCTGAAAGGTATCTTGCAGAAGTTTACGCCACGTGGCAAAGAAAACAAATACTTTGCACAGGTGTTTCAGGCTTTGCGTATTGAAGTGAATCAGGAAATGGCTGTGCTGGAAGAGTTTCTGCAACAGACCCCTGATGTATTGGAAGAAGGCGGAAGATTGGTAGTGATGTCGTACCACTCATTAGAAGACCGACTGGTGAAGAATTTCATCCGAAGTGGAAAGTTTGGTGGAGAAGTAGAAAAAGATTTTTTTGGAAATGATTTAAAACCCCTGGAAGCCGTTAATAGAAAAGCAATTGAAGCCACAGAAGAAGAGAGACAACTGAACCCGAGAGCGAGAAGTGCAAAATTGCGAATAGCGGAGCGTATAAAATAAGTGAATGAGATGGTAAAAGTAAGTGTAATGGTTCTGACATATAAGCACGAAAAATTCATTCGTAAAACGTTGGATTCCATTCTTAGCCAAAAAGTAAACTTCAAATTTGAAGTATTGGTAGGTGATGACGCCTCTCCTGATAATACCCAGGCCATTATTAAGGAATATTATCAGAAATACCCCGATATTATTGTTCCTATGCTCCATCAGGAAAACCTGGGAGGCTTCGGGAAGAACAATACTTTAGTAGCTTTAGAGGTTGCCAAAGGTCAGTACATTGCACCAATGGATGGTGATGATTACTGGACAGATGACAATAAACTACAGAAAATGGCTGATTTTCTGGATACTCACCCGGATTTTGTAGCCTGTTTCCATAATGCCGAAATCATCTTCGACGATGATTCCCACCCCAATCAATTTGTAAACCCACCGGACCAGAAAGAGATAGTAACTGTAGAAGATTTTATTGGTGAAGATGAAGTATGGTTTATTGCCACCTCGGCTATTCTCTTCCGTCATGGTGTCATTAATCATTATCCACAATGGTTTCATGAGTCAAAGAGCGGCGATATTCCTCGTTATATTTTATTGGGCAAAGGCGGC
The DNA here is from genome assembly GCA_966212365.1 of uncultured Emticicia sp. GTDB lineage: Bacteria > Bacteroidota > Bacteroidia > Cytophagales > Spirosomataceae > Emticicia. The sequence continues at coordinate 2,944 of CBIHRH010000589.1, forward strand.
GGCAAGTTCAAATATATGAATGAGGTGATGTCGGTCTATCGTAAAAATCGAAACACCGGCATGAGTTTTACAGATGGCTATGCTGATGCGGATTTTTTGAAAAATAGGATAGGTATGTACAGAGGCATCGACCAGGAACTCAACTACCGTTTTCATGAAACGCTTAATAAGAATATAGCACGTTATTATAGGATGCTGTTGGATAGCAAACAATATGTAGATAAATACTTTAAGCAGGTATCGGCCGCTATTCAGTACCTTCGTTTAGGAAAACCTGATTCAGCTATTACCAAAGAAATCATTAGAGAATATATTTTCCCTAAATGGTTGAGTAAGACCTATAGCTTCTTTGCCTTGTTACCGCATCGCATTAAAAACAACAACTAAATCATCGCACATGCAATCTACTCCTAAAGTCAGTGTTTGTATTCCAACTTATAACCATGAGCAATTCATCCGACAAACATTGGATGGAGCACTTATGCAAAAAACTGATTTTGAGATAGAAATTGTGATTGGTGATGATGCTTCTACTGATAATGCTCCTGCCATTATTCAGGAATATGTAGACAAATACCCGCACCTATTTAATGCGTTTCTCCATAAGGAAAATCAAGGGCCAAAAGAACCTAAAGAATTTGCCGGGCGTAATAATGTATTAATGCTTCTAAAAGCCTGCAAAGGTGATTATGTGGCTCTGTGTGAGGGTGACGATTACTGGACAGACCCCCTGAAATTACAAAAGCAATTCGATTTTATGGAGGCCAACAAAGACTACGTGATTTGCCACCATAATATGCAAGTGATTTATGAAGATAAATCTCCGGAACACGATTTTAATGAACCTGACCAGAAGATACATTCAACTATACAGGATATTTTAGAAGATCGCTGGTTTATTGCTACTGCCAGTACTTTCTATCGTAACTAC
>CBIHRH010000590.1:0-3866 GCA_966212365.1 uncultured Emticicia sp.
ATCGCCATAATGTGAGTCTGGTGTAATAATCTGTAAACCTAAGCCAAATTTATCCTGCCTATCCCACACAAAGCTGTCACCTATCTGGTTACGAGCCATTAAGTCCACAGTGCTCTTGCTCAAGAGCCTTTTGCCATTAAACTCCCCTTTATTCAATATAAACTGGCAAATTTTAGCATAATCCTGAACAGTACTTACTAATCCTGCACCACCCGAAAAATAGGTTTTTTGCCCGGTAATAGCAAATTTTCTATAGGTATCATTAGTATGAAGTTTTAAATTTTCTTCTGTACTACCCTTAGAATACAATTCAACTAATCGATGGGCTTTGTCAGCAGGCAAATAGAAATAAGTATCATTCATCCCTAATGGATCTAATATTTTTTTTCGCAGGTACTCATCAAACGACATACCTGAAAGCACTTCAATCAAACGGCCAATTATATCGGTATTTAAGCCATAGGTAAACTGTGTACCGGGGTCTGATAGGAGCGGACGAGCGGCTATTTTATCTACTATATCTTTCAACTTGTCATTCTCCACCGAGCAAAAGAATGGAACCTTAAATTCGGGTAAATCCTGCAATGGGTGTTCATAAGGAATACCTGCAGAATGGCTTAGCAATTGGCGGATGGTAATGGTTGATTTAGCCGGACGAGTGATGTACTTGCTCCTGTCTTTTTCATCATAACTCACTAGAACCTTAGCATTTTTGAACGATGGAATATATTTAGAAATAGGCTCGTCTAAAAAGAACTTTCCCTCTTCAAATAGCATCATCAGGCCAACTGTTGTAATAAGTTTTGATTGAGAGGCAATTCTGAAAATATCATCCTTTTTTAGCGGGGTTTTATTCTCCAGATTACTAAACCCAAAGGCTTTTTCATGCACAATTTTGCCTTTGCGAGCTACGAGTGTAACAATATTTGGTGCAATACCTTTATTTACAATCTCCTGAAAATGAGAGTCTAATTTTTTTAGCCTTTCGCTCGAAAATCCAACTTCTTCGGGTGTTTTAGCTTGGGTTAATACCTGAGGTATTTGGGCATTAACACCAGTCAGTAGGAAAAGTAGAATGAAGCCTGATAGAGAGGCTAATTTTTTCATGAATGGTAGGGTTATGCTTGTTTTTTATTATTTTTTACAAATATAAAATAAAATAGTTTGTACACGACCCTCTTATCTTTCAAAAAACGAGAGAGAAAAATTCCTGAATATTTGGTGAAGGAGGTATTAGACGGAATTCCCATTTATTATAAAGGATATAAAAGTGTTTTGAATGGAAATAAAACTTTAGAAGAAATTATGGGTTCAAGTGGACTGCAAGGCTTGATTATATTATTTATACAGAAATTATTAATAAAGAACCTTGATGAAAATCTGTACTTGCCTTTGACCGGTGAGGTGGGCCTTCATTTGAGCCATAAAAATAATTTATCAGGAGATATAATGGTTTATAAAGCAGGTCAAATACCTGTGTTTACAAAAAAATATCTTGAAGTTGCTCCCATTCTTCAAATCGAAGTAGATACTAATATTGATAATAGTATTATTACTGATAATCAATATATTACCCAAAAAACAAAGCGTTTATTGGAGTTTGGTGTAAAAAAACTAATCTGGGTTTTTACTACTACCCAAACCATCTGGATTGCTGAACCAAATCAAGACTGGAGAATTGTTGATTGGAACAAAACCGTTGACTTGATTGAAGGAATCCAAATGAATTTGGGTGAATATTTATCTACAATGAATGTTGAACTTGAGTAATTTAATTTGGCAACCTTGACGATTGCCACGAGTTTAACTGCCAGCCTTTTTTGTTGTCTTTGGTATAAACCACCAGATAACGCAAATGCAGAAGCACAGGTTTGTCGTTAACAGGTGGTTGAGTGATAAGAACTGTTCCATTCACTACTGCCGTCTGCCCTTTATTATACTCTCTAACAGAGATGGCCTCTATGTCTATTTTTGAATAAACACTGGTGCCATTCAGAACCGAAGCAACATAGGCCTCTTTATTATCCATTTTCCCGCTCGAGTGCACATATATCAAATCATCGGCAAAGATTTTATTCAGGTAGTCACCGTCTTTGGCTACCTGTGCTGCAAAGCGTTTTTTCTCTAAATCTTCAATAGTTGCTTTTACATCTTGTCCGAAAGAGAACTGGCTAACTAATAGGAAAATTCCTAATACCACTAACTTTTTCATGCTATATAATTTCTTAGGTTGAATAGTATAATATTTCTTAAATCTGTTTTATAGTTCTACCTTTTTCATTGTAGGTACTAAGAAGTGCATTATCAGCCAGGCTAATAAATACGCACCCCCGCAAATACAGAACATAATGAAGTATCCGGTCTGTATCTGCCCGATTTTTGTATAGTAAACGAACATATTTTTTTGCACTAACCAGGTAAGAAGGATACCCCCTAAACCCCCAAACATACCTCCGATACCTGTCACGGAGCCTGTTGCTTTCTTAGGAAACATATCAGATACTGTGGTGAAAATATTGGCACTCCATGCCTGGTGAGCTGATGCAGCAATACCAATTACCAATACGGCAAGCCACATATTTATGGCGCCTAGATATTGAGAGAATAATACGGGCAATACGGCAAAGGCATAGATAAGCATACTGGTTTTACGCGCTTTAAATGCTGGCCAGTTTCTATTGATAAAGTTGAGAGGTAACCAACCACCAAAAATACTACCGAAACTACCAATGATATAAACCAGGGCTGAGGGCACAGCTACCTCGGTTTTAGAAAGATGATACTCTTTCATCAGGAAGTCTGGTAACCAGAAAAGGTAAAACCACCATACAGGGTCAGTCAGGAATTTACCGATGGCAAAAGCCCATGTCTGGCGGAAAGTCAGAAGTTTTGACCACGGGACACTTTCTTGTGAAACAGGTTCAGCTTTATCTGATTGAATGTAGTCGTATTCAGCCTTTGATAAGCGTTTTTGTTTTTCCGGTACCTCGTAATAGATAAACCATAAAATAAGCCAGCCGAAACCAATAACCCCGGTTAGGATAAATGCCCATTGCCAGCCCCAGTTTTCAGCAATCAGAGGCACACTCAAGGGTACTATAATAGCGCCAATATTCGTACCTGAATTGAAAAAACCAGCAGCCAAAGCTCTTTCTTTTTGAGGAAACCATTCTGCTACTGATTTAATAGCGGCAGGAAAGTTTCCGGCCTCTGTAACTCCTAAGAAAATACGGGCAACGATAAATCCTAAAGTACCTGTACAAAAAGCATGGGCTACCGCAGCTACACTCCAAAGTCCGGTGGCTATAGCATATCCTAATTTTGTTCCGAATTTATCAACAAAACCACCTGCAAAAAACATCCCGAAGGCATAAGCAAATTTGAAGGCTAACTCAATATTGGCATAGTCGTTCACTTCCTGCTCAGGCGACCAGTTGAAGGCTTCTGCCAGATAAGGTTTTAAATAAGAAATTACATTTCGGTCGAGATAATTAATTGTGGTGGCAATAAAAAGCAGACTACAGATAGTCCAACGATACTTTCCAATTTTTTCCATAGTTTATAGGGTTAAAAACGTTAGGTTCGGGGAAAGGAGGCTTTCCTTTCAGTGATGGATTTATTTTTCAAAAACTAATTTTACCGGGCTTAACAATCCCGAAGGAACGGGTTGCCATTTAGCCGCATTAAAGGGTTGATAACGGATGTCCACCATGTTGGTGTCATAAAATTTCTTCCAATTTACTCCTGTTTTGTCTAAATACCTAATCCGGTTGGCTGATAAATTGGTTACTTCTATTTCTAATTTGTTGGTACTGCTTAACATATCGGCTGTAAATGGCACTCTGAAAGGTAAAGACCAGTACTTG
>CBIHRH010000591.1:0-3864 GCA_966212365.1 uncultured Emticicia sp.
GTAAGGCAATTATTCCTAAAACCATATTCAATACTAAAGCATTGGCAGGTGTTTTGAACTTAGGGTGAACTTTGCCTAAGAATTGAGGTGCATTCCCTACACGACCAAACTCAAAGGTTGAGCGTCCGGCTGCTAAAACCAGGCCATGGAAAGAGGCAATCAAACCACAGGTACCAATACCTACAATCAACTGATAAATACCACTACTATCACTAATAACCTTACTCATAGCCATCGGAAGGGGTGAGTCAGAGGCGCTTCCATCGGCTTTAAATACAATCGCCTCCCAGCCATTTACACCTACTGCTGCAAGAAAAGTAAACAAGCAAAGTATAACTAAGGTAGTCATAGCAGAACCAAAACCCCAGGTAATGTCTTTTTGTGGATGAACCGATTCTTCGGCTACGTTGGCCAAGCCTTCAATGCCTAAAAAGAACCAGATAGCAAAAGGCAAAGCCGCAAAAGCTCCAGCCCAACCATTAGGTAATGGATTAATGCTAAGATTTTTTACCTCAAAATCAGGAAAAACCACTATCCAGAAAATAATCAGGCCTAACACTGCTAATACGGTAATAACCAACTCAAAAGTAGAGGCCAGTTTAGTGCCTAAGACATTGAGTGCTGTAAAAAGCAAATAGGCTGTAATTGCAATGGCTGTAACTGAAAATTGAGGGAAAATCACATTGAAATAAGAACCAATACCTACGGCAATAGCAGGAGGAGCAAAAAGGAATTCAATATTTTGGGACATACCGGCTAAGAACCCCCATTTTTTGCCCAATGCCCTATTGGCATAATCAAAAGCACCACCAGCTTTGGGAATCGCACAGGCAAGTTCGGCATAGCTCAGCGAAAAGGTAATGTATAAAATAACTACTACAATGGTGGCGATAGCCATACCCAAAGTGCCGCCTTTTTCGAGACCTAAATTCCAGCCAAAATACATGCCGGATATAACATACCCCACCCCTAAACCCCAAAGTAAAGTAGGCGTGAGACTTTTCTGTAGTTTTTCTTCTTGTGATTGTGCCATGTGTAAATTTATTAAATCTACTGAAGAAATAAAATTTAAGCATTTAAAAAATACAATTTATTTTGGCAGTTTGGATTCATGAACTTAAATTTGTGCAAATTTAAAGAACAACATTTCTAACATGAGAAAGTTAAGCGTGTTATTGTTTGCAGTTGTAGCGGTTTCGTTAGCTTCATGCAAGTATCAAAAAAATAATCATATAGAACAAAAAGATGTCCGTCAAGGAGATGAGTGGGTATACGGTGTAAGCCCTGATTCAGCGGCGAGACAATTAAAAAATAAATATACGGCTAATCCAGACCTCGAAAAACGTGCAAACGATATTCGTGAGAAGTTGTATGGAAAAACCGGAGCTTAATTCATAGCTCATAGAATAGGCAAATTACAGTCTTCATAGCATATGCTATCGTAAGCTTGTAATATGCCTATTTTTATTTTTCACACTTTTATAAATAAAACAAAAAGTCAAAAATGAAAATAGCATTAGTAACCGGTTCTGCGGGTTTGATAGGTAGCGAATCGGTAGCCTTTTTTGCGGAAAAGTTTGACCTGGTTATCGGTATTGATAATAATCTACGCTCTTATTTCTTCGGTTCAGAAGCTTCAACAGATTGGAATCGTAATCGTTTAGAAGAGAAATTCAGTAACTATAAGCACTATAACGCTGATATTCGCTCAGAAGAACAAATCGGTAAGATATTCGCAGAATATGGTAATGATATTAAACTAATTGTACATACAGCCGCTCAACCAAGCCACGACTGGGCTGCCCGTGAGCCTTTTACTGATTTTACAGTAAATGCTAATGGTACATTAGTAATGCTTGAAATGACACGTCTGCATTGCCCTGATGCGGTGTTCATCTTTACGTCTACCAATAAAGTATATGGTGATACACCTAATTACCTGCCATTGGTAGAGTTAGAAACCCGTTGGGAAATTGACCAGACTCACCCGTACTACAAAAATGGTATTGATGAGTTAATGTCAATCGATCACTCGAAACACTCAATCTTCGGAGCATCGAAAGTTGCGGCTGATGTGATGGTCCAAGAATATGGTCGTTATTTCGGAATGAAAACAGCTGTTTTCCGTGGAGGTTGTTTAACCGGCCCTAATCACTCAGGTGCACAATTACATGGTTTCTTAGCGTACTTAATGAAGTGTGCAATTACCGGAAACCACTATACTATTTTTGGATACAAAGGCAAACAGGTAAGAGATAATATCCATAGCTGGGACTTAGTGAATATGTTCTGGCATTTTTATAATGCGCCTCGTCCGGGTGAAGTATATAATGCGGGTGGTGGACGTTTTGCTAACTGCTCAATGCAGGAAGGGATTGCGCTTTGTGAAGAAATTACCGGAAATAAAATGAGTTTCAGCTATGCAGAAGATAACCGTAGCGGAGACCATATCTGGTATATTTCAGACCTTACGAAATTCAAAACTCACTACCCTGAATGGACCTGGAAATATGATTTGAAAGAAACCTTAACACAGATGTATGATAATATCAGCAAACGTGTTTAATGGATAAGAACTATATTAAGGTCATTTGGTGAGGATTTAACCCCACACCCCAACCCCTCTCCCCAACAATAGGGAGAGGGGCTTTTTTTGTCCCCTCCCCATTGTTGGGGAGGGTGAGGGTGGGGTTTGTTTAACCTCAAAATCTATCAAGAATTCCTCTTCTCACTACCACTCCCCTGTGCATCTCTCGTATTCTTCTGAACGGCAATTGCGCCAAACAGAGCCAATAAGAAAGCAAAAGCATAAAAGCCTTTTTCGCTTGGTAATAGGGTGGCATTCCAGAGGCCTACTGCTAGTAATACTATACACAAAATGGTAGAGAACCAGCTGATGCCATAATAAATATCAGTTACCGGAATACCCTCGAGGCGGTCTCTTACGCTTTTTTGCACAGATACAACCGAGAATAAACCGTACATTAATACTGCAAAATAATAGCCTTTTTCGTTAAGCAACATTTCTGAGCGCCATAGGCCTACCAGAAATCCGACCATTCCGGCTCCTAATGCTACCCATGATGCCGCTATAAAGGCTGCTGATGGTTTTTGATACATATTGTTATTTATTTAGATGTGTATTGATAAAAAATTCCGGTGTCGAAAGGAGTCCAGAGGCTGGCTTTTTGTCCGCAGCTTTTCAGCCCGTTATTAGCCCATGTATTGCAGGTATGAAAGATATTATAACTGCCTTTTGCTTCATAGAAAGCATCTTCTTTACCATAATTCGCGTTGGTCTGAATATACATCAGATGTCCCTGCGTATCTGTAGTAAAGCTCTCCTGAATATATTTTACAAGTCTGGAATACTGTTCTTTCGAAATATTTATCTTCACACAATCCGCTCCTTCTTTCATGCTTTTGTAGAAAGTAGCATGAATGGCAGACGTACTCAAAGCAAATGCTGCTTTAAAAGCTGTACTGGCTTTCAGATCTGCCCAGGTAGGTGTTTCTAAATAAAAACCTTTATCTCCCCAACCAAATGCCACATATTCAAACAGGCTGTCTTTACCAGTTGTATTGGCAAATTTCACTTCCTGGCTCCAGTCTATCAGTTCGTTTTTAATGGGTACAACCAAGTCAGTGTGTACACCATTTGTCAGAATATACATGGGTACATCACTCTGTGTCTGGCTTTCTCTGTCTACGCTCATTCTTGATAAGACATAAGCAGAGCCCAGATAGATACCAATCAGACATACCAGTGTCAGGATAGTAAGACCTGTGATTTTGAGTGTTTTTATGGCAATTTTCAAGGTAATAATAGGTTAGATACGTATGTACAGAAATTTTATCTCATTC
>CBIHRH010000592.1:0-3858 GCA_966212365.1 uncultured Emticicia sp.
ACTCATTCAGGTAAAAGCGCAACAAGATGAGGAGTCAAGTCGTAAGATTTCAATAGACGGAAAGTCTTACATCAGCTTTATGTCAAACAACTACCTTGCTTTTGAAAATGACGAAAGAGTAAAAGAAGCAGCAATTGAAGGCATTAGAAAATACGGTATGCAAACTTCGATTTCAAGAATGTATATGTCGTTCGACCACTACCTTGAATTAGAAGATAAGCTGGAAAAGATTTTTGGCTTACCTACATTTCTTGCATCAAGCACCACACTCGGGCACTTCGCCTATCTTCCCGTAATCGTTGGCAGAAACGATGCCGTTATTATGGACCAATTTGTTCATGAAAGTGTTCAATTGGCGGTAAGCACCTTAAAAGCCGATGGCTACCATGTAGAAATGGTGAAACATAGCCAGATGGATATGTTGGAGAGAAGAATTAAAATGTTGAGTGAAAAGTACGACAATGTCTGGTATATGGCCGATAGTGTGTACTCTATGCATGGAGATGTAGCTCCGATGAAAGACATTGAAACTTTATTGAATACTTACGACAAATTTAAAACATATATAGACGATGCGCACGGCATGAGCTGGATTGGAGAGCACGGTAAAGGTTATGCCTTGCACCATATTCCGCGTCATGAAAAAATGTATGTGATTACCTCTTTAAATAAAGGTTTTGGGGCATTCAGTTCAGCCCTGATTTTTCCGAATAAGCTTACAAAACAGACAGTTTACAATTGCGGTGGCGCTTTAAGATTTTCTGCTCCTACTTTGCATGCAGGTATTACTGCCGCTTCTTGTATTGCAGATATTCACTTATCAGAAGAGATATACGAAAGACAAATGCGATTAAACGAGTTAATCACTGTATTTAAGCAAAAATCTAAAGAATTAGATTTACCGGTTATTAATTACGCACATACACCTCAGTTCTTTTTAGGTTTAGGCAGTGTAGAATTATTGATTCGTTTTTCACAATTCCTGATGAGTAAAGATTTCTTATTAAGCCCCTCAACTGTACCTGCTGTACCTGTAAAACACTCTGGCTTCCGTATTTCTTTAAGCCTTTATCAAACTGTGAATGATGTAAAGAACTTACTTGATTTATTAGCAGAATATATAGAGGTATTAGAGAAAGAGGGCTCATTCAATAAAGAACAAGTGTTGAAAGGATTCAAAATGAGTGATAAACAACGCCATTTGGTTTAATATAGCTTCAATTAATCTAAAATAAACACAGACCTCTGTTGCCAAGGCGATAGAGGTTTTTTATTGTCTTGAACTTTGATTTACCTGATTTGAGGATTACGCTGATTTCTACTCCTGCGAATTCATCACCACTAAATCTGAAAGTTTTACCATCCCTTATTTTTTTAATTTAATGAATAAAAGAAAGTTATGGGATGAATCTTTCAGCGAAATCAGGTCAATCCGTTAAATCATAGTTCAAGACAGTAGTTCTTAGTAAATTAATAAAATTGTCTTTCTTTTATCCAATTCTTTAGGCGGGTCATCAATTTTTACCTATCTTTATCAGCACAAACATCACTACAACAAACGAATAAGTATTTTTACTTAGCCTATATAATTACCAAAGATTATTAAATGAGCCTTAATACCGACAATATCCGCCTTGTATTCGGATTAAAATTAAAACAACTACGAATTGACAAGGGTATGTCACTGACCGACCTGGCGCAAAAATCGGGTCTGTCGATGTCATATATTAATGAGATTGAAAAAGGAAAAAAGTATCCGAAATCAGATAAAATAGTAGCACTGGCCGATGCAATGGGGGTTGATTATGATAGTCTGGTCTCGCTGAAACTCAACAAGAAACTCGAACCGATTTCTGAACTGCTGGCTTCAAACTTTCTGACCGAACTCCCCTTTGAAATTTTTGGTATCTCACCTGCTGACCTCCTCGAATTACTTTCTGGTGCTCCGACCAAACTCAGTGCTTTTATCAGTACCATTATTGAGATCGGGCGCAACTACAATATGACTGTCGAACAGTTTTATTTTGCTGTGCTGAGGTCGTACCAGGAAATGCACGATAATTATTTTCCGGAGATTGAAGATAATGTCGACCGTTTTTTAGCCGAACATAAAATTGGTCCCGACCAACAGGTGGATGAGTTCTTCTTATCTAACCTGCTTACTGATAAATACGGATTTACAATTAAGTACTTCGACGAAGAAGATTATCCCCATATTGCCAATATACGGTCGGTTTTTTTTGCTAAAAACAAAACAAATAGGATTAATAAAAGTATTAATTAAGACAAACGGGCGTTTTAAACTTGGACGTGAATTAGGTTTCCTATACATGAAACTGAAAGATCGTCCCTATACGTCGTCTTGGGTAGAAGTAAAATCGTTTGAAGAAATACTCAATAACTTCAATGCTTCATACTTTGCAGGGGCAATTCTGATTCGCAGAGAAAAACTGATTGAGAAGTTAGAACACCTCTTTAACCTGCCAACCTGGAATGATAAAGTGCTGGTTGATATGGCAGAACATTTTCAGGCAACGCCGGAAACGCTTTATCACCGCATCAGCAATGTATTGCCTAAATACTTTGGTATTGATGGTATTTTCTTTCTGCGCTTTGAAGCACCAACCGGCAAGAAAGATTATCACCTGACCAAAGAAATGCACCTAGCCAGACGACACACACCACATGAAACCCAGCAAGAACATTATTGTCGTCGTTGGATTTCGTTAAATATTCTGGATGATGTGTCGGATGCACAACAAAAAGGGGAAGTAAAGGAGCCTCTGGTGGGTGTTCAGATATCCAACTACGTTGATTCTAAAAGCCAGTATTTTGTAATGTCGATGGCACGCCCGTTGAATATTATTTCTCATTTGAATATCAGCGTGACGATGGGTTTTGAGATGAATGATGATTTGCGAACCAAACTCAAATTCTTAGACGACCCCCAGATTATTACCCGTGATGTAAATCAAACCTGCGAACGGTGCAGCCTATTCGATTGCAAAGAACGTGTGGCCGCCCCGGTAATTCTACAGAGAAAACGCCAGATACAGCAGATGAAGGCGGCATTGAAGGCGATGGAGAGTTAATATTCAAGAGAGTATTTCAATATTTGACCATAAAAACTTAGTATCTGTTTAGTTCGATGCATAGACTAATAATTATAATATTCCTTTTTACGAATTTTATTTCGATAACTTTTGCACAAAACAAAAGCTCTATTAAAGGGAAGCTGATTGATTCTCTAACAACAGAACCATTAGCATTTGCAAGTATCAGATTAGAATCAAAAATGCAAGGCAATCTTGTAAAAGGAGAGCTTGCTGACGATAAAGGCTCGTTTCAATTTGTTGGTATAAAGGATGATAAGTATGTAATACGAATTGAATATGTGGGCTACAAGACAAAATACGTAGAAATAAGTTACGAAAAACTTAATTCACAGCTTGATCTAGGTTCAATTGCTTTAGCGCCATTGGCTCAATCTTTAGAATCGGTCACCGTCTCAGGTATCAAGCCAACTGTCGTGGCTACTCTCGAAAAACAAGTATTCAAGGCTGAACAATTTGAGGTAGCAAAAGGAGGTACAGCCACCGATGTCATAAAAAATATACCTTCAGTAATGGTCAATGCCGAAGGTGAGATAACCGTGAGGGGAGCCAAAGGTTTTTTGATTCTGATAAACGGCAAACCCACGCAGATTGATGCCACTACTATCCTGTCACAAATTCCGGCTAATACTATCGAAAAAGTTGAAATGATTACTGCCCCTTCTGCCAAATATGATGCAGACGGGAAAGCCGGAATTATTAATATTGTTACAAAAACGGGCACCAATGATGGTTGGTCATTAAC
>CBIHRH010000593.1:0-3852 GCA_966212365.1 uncultured Emticicia sp.
ATGTGTATTATATGAGTTCGTACCACGCACCGGAAGTATGGTTTGTGGTGTCCACATCTCGTCATGCACTTCTTCGCTGAATAATTGTTTGCCATTGCCATACTTACCGTTGTCCATCTGTACAATAGCCCATTTGCTCATATCTACTATATTACTATACAAGCCTCCTGCTGAGTTTGCTACTTCACTCCAGTCTCTGCGAATTACTTTTACTACACCATCAACCGGGGCATGTGGATCGATTACATTAGATTTATTCTTTAATCGACGAAATGAAGCGGCTGTTTGTGTCATTCCCAACGGTTGAATGATTCGTTGTTCAATAAAATCTTCCCATTCCATTCCCGATGCACGTTTCACAACCTCTCCTGCCACTATGTACAGTAAATTATCATAGTCATATTTGGTACGAAAACTTGATACAGGTTTCAGATAACGGAGGTTGTGGATAATATCCTGTTTGCTGAAATTATTAGAATCAGGCCAGAACATCAGGTCTCCAGCTCCTAAGCCTAGTCCACTTCTATGGGTAAGTAAGTCTTTAATAGTAAATTCTTCTGTTACGAAAGGGTCATACATTTTAAATTCGGGGATAAAATCACGAACCTTATCGTCCCATTTTAGCTTCTTTTCGTCAACCAGCATGCCTAATGCTGCTGCCGTAAAAGCCTTGCTATTGGAGGCAATACCAAATAAAGTATTTTCATCAACCTTTTGTTTGGTATTAAGAGAACGCACACCGTAGCCTTTTGAATGGATTACCTTACCATCTTTTACAACCGCTACGGCTATACCAGGAACATCAAATGTTTTAAGTGTTTTTTCAACGAGGTTATCAATTTCGATAGAAGTAATTGCCTGTGCCTGAGCGTTGTTAAGACAAATTACCAAAGCGAATAAAATCAGAAAGAGTAGTTGAGGCTTCTTCATAAGAAACAAATCGTTTTAAGGTTTTGAGAAGTGAAATGGTTCGAGATAAGCTATTTAACAAAGATTATTGAAAATAGCTGAAATTGCAAGAAAATGGCTACGGCAGAATGCAATTCTGTATAGATATAATACAGATAACCCTATGCAAACTAAAAACACCCCTGCTTTTTGATAAAGAGAGGTGTTTTGAAAAATTCTGTATACTTATTCAATTATATTAAGGGCAAGCTGCACTAATTTTAGCCAGGAAGACACTACCCTGAGAAGCTTCGAAGCCGGGCTCAAGCAATATATATTTATTGGCTAAGTTGTCTGACTTCCCTCCTGTATTGATTTTATTAGTTGCCTGAATGTGTTGCGCATAATAAGTCTGAACACCGCTAACGAGTACATCATCTGTCGGGCTTGCTAAAACAATTGCTGCCGGAATACTAGTGCCAGTAGGTAAAACCTGCACTACAACACTTCCTGATAATAGTCTGTTACATCTACCTTGAATACTAATACTCTTTAAAGTATAAGTAGCTGCTTCAGTTAAAGGTGCTGTAGGTACTGTAGCCAGACCATCCGCATTCAACATAATAAATCTGGTATCACCATTTATTTCATAATAAACCAATGCGCTTGGAGTTCCGGAAAATAATAATGAACCCACCGTGCCGGGACAAACAGGTGGACCCGCCGTCACAGAAACAGTTGCTTTCTCATAGACATTCAGAATAGCATCACCAGAAATTGCCACACCACATTCCCCCGTTACTTTTACCCGATAAGTAGCTCCATTATCTGCCAATGTCCGGTTTGGTAGTGTCAACACTGAAAGATCTGAAAATTCACTGGTAATTGGTCCATTAACGCCATTTGTGATAGGAGCTTGCCTTTGCCATTGGAAAACGAGTGTTCCCTCTCCTGTAGCTTCACCGGTAAATACTGCTGTTTCGCCTACACATACAGCCTGCGGTACAGGATGTCCTGTAATGAGTGTCGGAGCTTTTAGAACTATACCAGAACTAACATCAATTATCTTTTCACAACCACTGGCATTATTCTTAATCTTAGTTATATAAAAAATCTTGGTATTATCTGCCAGAGTTAATGTTTCAGTAAGAGAAGCCTTACCTGTTGCATCAGAAGTTACCTCAACTGTTTTATCAGTTCCACCTCCGTCGATTTTGTATGTAAGCGTGAAAGTGTCAGAAGCTGGTAAACCTGTCAGATTAAAAGTGGCTGTCTGCCCGGAGCAAACCCCAGATGCCTGAGCAACTGACCCAACCGACAAAGCAGGAGTTGTGTAGAGATTATAGAAATAAGCAGATCCTTTGTTACTAGGGCCAAAGGGGCCGGAAGAAAAGATTGACAAGGTTGAACCTATCAAGATAGTTTTTCCGTCTGTTACCACGTCCGCACTAAATCCGTCTTCTTCACTTAAGTCATCAGGCATAATTATTTCCTTCTGTTCCCAATCACCTGTAATGCTTTTCTGAAATACCACTGCTGCGCCCCTCATCCCTGAATTTAAAGGTGCTCCTGCTATGGCAATATTATCATGGATTGATAAAGAAAAACCTAAAAAAGCATCCGTTGGTAAGTCGTTGCTGATAAGTTTGTCTTTCTCCTTCCAGGTACCTACAATATTTCTTTCAAATATCTGTACAGAAGTTTCCATTGCTGATAGCCCAATACCTGTAGTCATGAGTGTATTACCACTAATAGCAACTGTAAAACCATATCCGAAACCTGAACTCAAATCAGACGGTGATAGTCTGTCCTTGAATTGCCAGACTCCGGTACTATCTCTTTCATAAACAATTACTGCACCTGTGATGCCATCATCAGGAGAACCTATTGCTAAAGTATTTTCGGAAATACCAATAGAAGTACCAAAGCTATTTGCGGGTGAAAGTGAAGGATCATCAATATCAGTATCATATATCCATGTACCTGTATTATCCATTCTATAAACAAAGACTTTATCATATCCCATCTGGCTTATTGCTAAAGTACTATCACTAGTAGAAATAACCTCGCCAAAATAATCGCCACTGGCACCAGCCGGGTCGACCAGTTTAGACACCTGCGTCCAGGTATTATTTACCTGTTTTTTGAATACGAATACAGCGCCTATATCAGAATTTTTATAAGGCGCACCTACAAAGGCATAATTACCTGATATAGCTACCGATGCACCAAAGAAATCTCCGTACTGAAGAGCATCAGCTAAAAGAGGTGTTAATTGCGCTGTCTGCGTCCATTTACCATCTGAACCCATTTTGTATATATAAGCAGCTCCTTTTGCATCACCAAAAGAGTCCATCGATTTACCGGGTGCTCCAACTATGGCGAAACCATTCGAAATAGCAACTACGTTACCAAATTCATCGCTTGCCAGAACATTAGTAGGAGCCACTTTATTCTTAAACTGAATCGTTTCCGGAAAAGTGAGAAAGGCGTCCTCAGTAAAAAAATTACAGGTGGTACCTACTACACGACAACGATAATAGCCTTTGTCTGCTAAAGTAGTATTGGTAATAGTAAGTGTTTCTGTGGTGGCTGACACTATATCTTCGTAAGTTCCATCTGATTTTCTTTTCTGCCATTGGAAAGCCGGAGTACCGCTGAACCCTACAGTAAAGGTAGCGTTATCTCCCATACAAACCAGAACAGAAGTGGGCTGAGCAGTAATATCGGTTATAATTGTTACAGTAAGACTATCAAATGCACTATAGCAATTTAAGAACACATTACTTTCACAACGTACTTTATAAGTAGTGGTTGTATCCGGCAATACCCCAGGAAGAATTACGGGAGTGGTTTCATCATTGAAATACCCTTTAGGATCAGAATTGGCATCACAGGTTGCATCCAGAACGACAACACTACCAAGACAGACAGGATCTGCTGCGGTAATAATTGTAGGTGCTG
>CBIHRH010000594.1:0-3851 GCA_966212365.1 uncultured Emticicia sp.
AATAATCAGAGCCCTTTAACATGATATACGTTTTTTCCTTAGCAGACGCTGTGACATCTAAAGGAGTATATCTGAAACCGCCATTAAAGATAGACCGTCCGCCAATCTGAAAAACAGAACCATTCTTAAACATAAACTCACGCCCAAAGGTAAGGGCCGTGCTGAATTTATCGTTGAATGAAGAGTTATACCATTGACCATCAATGGTTTGATACCTTGAATCAAACAAGGAGCCTGTCAATACCAAATAGTATTTTTTTGAGAAAAACCTTTCGACTGATAAATCAATTCCATAATTTCTACCTCTGCCTTTGCTGACTACAGCAGACTCAGGAAAGTTTTCGGAATAGTTAAGCATCCAGTAGCCTGACCCTGCTTTAGCTTCTATCGGAACTTTGTTTAATAGCTGATAATAAGCCTCTGCCGAGAATTTCCAAAGGCCTGGCGTTACGTAATTATAGCTTAAGATAAAATGATTTGATCTTGGGAATGATAAGCTCTTATTAGGTTTCGATTCGCTGATTATACCTGCTATCGTATCTTTTTTTGCATAAAAATAAGCACTCATAGGCAGCAACTGGCTGTATAAGCCATAGGCAAAACTAAAGGTATGGGCATTAGGTGAACGATATTGTAGCGATAACCGGGGCTCTAAAGAGGAAGTATTATTCAGAAACAGATACATCAGATGCAGCCCGGCATTTAAGGTCAGGCCCTTGCCTAAATTCTGTACAATCTGCGCATAGGCTTGGGCTGTTTGGGTACTACCACTGCCATTTACCGAAACCTGTCTGCCTGCATTGAGTTGATTTACATCGCTAACTGATTTTCGGGCAGCAGTTTCTTTAAAGAAATCAAAATCGATGTAATTCAGAATAGCTCCCGTTTTCAAACGGGTTTTATTGCTGAATTTATAGTTATAAGCCACCGATCCTGCCAATCGAAACTCTTTATAGGCTTGTGTATCATATCTGAATCGTTCATCTTTGATACTCAACGTATCAGAGAAGCGCTTGATAGAGCTTCCAATCACAGCTACTACATATTTAAGTGATGATTTTTCGTTGATATTGCTGGTATGAGTCAATCCCAATGCGCCCATATTGGCAGGTCTTAATCGGTCTTCCCAGTTATCTGCTTTACCTAATACCCTTTTCTCAGGGTCTTCAACCGGGAAATAATGCTCGGTGCTGAGCCCGCCTAAGCCAAAAAGGGTAGTGGTTTTCTTGCCATCTTTGCTATGAAAAGCTACATTGAACGATAAATCCTGAAACAAATTCGATACTCTTTCTCCAACCAGATAAAAACCCATCTGGCTTAATAAACCTAAAGTAGAATATCGATAATTGACCAGATAAGAAGAACGACCCTTGGCAATCGGCCCTTCGGTTGAAAAATCAAGTCCTAACAAACCTATTTTGGTTCTATATTCTCGTTTTTGTTGATTTCCCTCTCTGAATCGTATATCAAATGCGCCAGTAATGGCATTGCCATATTCGGCAGGCATGCCACCGGTAAAAAAATCAGAACGGCTAAGCAATTGCGCACTAAAAACTGTAATACCTCCACCACCGGAGCCTGGCTGAGCAAAGTGGTTAGGATTTGGTACATCTATGCCCTCTAAACGCCATAAAATACCAAAGGGAGAATTACCGCGCACCACAATTTTATTTTCGTTTTCATCTCTACCTGCTTTTACTCCCGGATAAGCCAATGCCATCCGTCCGGGGTCATTGACTGATGCCGGAATACGTTCGGTTTCTTCAACGGTAAACGATCTGGCACTTACAAAAGCCAAATCATTCACCGGGCGACTGGTATTTTGCGAAGCAGTTACTTTTACTTCCTGTAAATCACCTGTGGCTTCGCTTAATTCAATAGTTAATACTACTTCTTTTGCAGAGTTTAGGATAAATTCTTCACTTGAATAAGTTTCATAACCAATAGAACTGCATTTAACAGAACGTCGGCCAATGGCTACGTTTGGAATAGAAAAAAGACCTGAAGCGTCAGTAATAGCACCTTGGGTTGTGCCCGTAATCTGAACAGATGAACCGATGATAGGCTGACGGGTAATACGGTCAATGACACTCCCTCTTACTATCTGGGTTTTATTTTGTGCGAAGAGTATGGATAAACTGAATATTGTAAGGAATGCAGTAAAACTAAATTTCATAAGGTAATAGAAGGTTTTAAACAAATATATTCAAATAAAATGAATTAGTAGAACTATGAGTTGAATTGTATAAAAATGTTCGGACAGTCAATGATTTTTAGATGATGAGGTTTATATTTAAGCTCCTAAACTGAGCTACCTACCTCATGAAAAGAATCTTATTGATTTGACAGAATGGAGGAAACCCATCAGAATTATGTTGGAAGAAGACGGCTTTTTTGATGAAAAAGGTTTCAGGTATATAGATGGCCGTCAGACAGAAATTATTCCTATTCCGAAGATTTTGAGCAACGTAAAGTAAGCACTTACAAAAGAAATAGGTAAAGATAATAGTAATCTTTACCTATTTTATCAATATAAATCCCAAAGCTAAAAGTGCTTGATAAATAAATAGGCAGGCAATTATCTTAACCGGAACTCTACTTTGCCAACAAATAATTTTTCGGTGAAAAGCTCTGCCACATACACCCCTGCCTTCAATTTCTCATCTAATTTATATTTCAAAGTAACCCGCTGAGGGTTTCTGGTAAAATCTACTGCTTTCGTCAGATGCACCGTTACAGGATTCATCACACCTTTTATATTGACATTTACCTGCTTGGATTTTGAGTCTTTCAAAGGCTTTTGAGTTATATCTTTCACACTCAGATACACAATTTCGTCTTCTCCACCTTTAGCACCTTCCGGCAAATCAAACATAATAGCTACTTCTCGGGCCCTGCGGCCTTTTACTATCAGCTTTTCTTTACGGTTCATCACATCTACCCGAAAGGCATTGGCGCCCAGAAGCGAGGTAGAAGATTCTTCTTCTTTCGGCAAGAAACTATCGACTTTTTTATCGTTTAGTCTTCGTAAATCTGCATTTTCCTGTGTAAGCCTTGAATTATCAGCCCTTAAGCGCGCATTTTCCTGCTTAACACTGGCTAGTTCGTTACTAAGTGATTCTTTCAGATTTCTCAGCTCGTTCACCTGTTTTCTTAAGGTGCCTAAAGATTGATTGTCTTTTTGTAGGCGACTGAGCACCTTGTCTTTTTCGGCTAATTTCTCGTTGATACTCGTAAGCGAAGCAGACATACTCTGGTTCTGAGCCGTAGCGGCTTCCAACTGTGATGATAAGCCTTCTAATTCTTTCTGAAGATTGTCTCTTACTACTTTTAAAGAGTCGGTGCGTTTGGTTAATACTTCATTTTCTTTTTTGAGTGTACCTCCGATTCTCCATTGGTAGCCGCCCCATAATAAGGAAAGCAGGAGTAAAATACTGATAGCAGCGGCATAGGTACGTGTTTGATGCTCTGTGGGTTGTTGGTCCATTTAGAATAGATAGTTTAGGAAAGTTAAAAGTTAATAGAACAGCAAAGGTAGTTGTGAATTGGTATTTTAAAAAGGAATATACGTAGCGAGACAATAATTCAAAGGTATTTTTTATTGATGCAGTAATTTATTCGGTTAATATAGGTTTCTATATAATAATATACTGCTTGTGTTGGCTTATCAGGATGTTTTCAAAGGTCTAGGTTAGAGATAGTTTTAGGTTTTTAAACATAGTACAAGTTTAAGTCTAAAATCTTTTTTTGCCTTGAAATACACCTTAATTATTACTTAGAAATATATTAAAAAAAGATAAATGACTCAAATCAGTGCTTTTAGATTCGTATCTTTGAGTAAACGTAAGTGT
>CBIHRH010000595.1:0-3850 GCA_966212365.1 uncultured Emticicia sp.
ACAACTATTAAAGACATTGCCTATATAGATTTTTATTATGGCGACCAGAGTTTACAATTCTGGATTGTTGAACCCAATGATGAAGTAACACTAAAGTTTAATCCTAAAAACTTCTGGAAAACCTTGCAGATAAGTGGACAAGGCGCAGAAAAAGGACAGTACTATACAGAGCATCAGAGTAAATTTGAAATAACTAATGACTGGGAATTACAGGTTGAAAAGTGGAGGAAACTGCCATTGAAAGTCTATTTTGAAAAGCTGGATGAGGAACAAGCCAAACAGATTGATTTTTTAGAAAATTATCAGAATCTTTCTCAGAGTTTTAAAGATACACGTAAAGCAGATATTATTGGCGTTATTCAAAATTACAAGGTTGAAGCCCTATCAGGTGATAAATACGCCTCATGGCCGCAGGATAGTATCAGAAATACTTTGAAAATGGGAGAGGTGCCACCAGTGGCTCAAGCTGCTTCTTTGGAGTATGGTAATACCTACCTAAATCTGATGGATTTATTTATCGCTAAAGAAGCTGTACGTAAGAAAAAAGAATTAACAGAAGCCGACGAATATAATTTCATAAAATCGCTCTATACTAAGAAACAAATCTCACAGGAATTAGCCGAACGAATGATGGGCTTTAAATTGCAAAATGCCATTGAGGCCAATGGAGCGACTTCCAAGATTATTCCTTCAGCTTACGATTACTTAGCTTTTGTGCAGAATAAAACTTATAAAAATTATATCAATCAACTCATTAACCTTCAAAGAGCTTTAGCTAAAGGCTCGCCTGCTAAAGAATTTACACTAAAAGATATAGAAGGAAAAGAAATCTCACTGAAAGATTATAAGGGTAAAGTAGTATATCTTGATTTCTGGGCCAGTTGGTGTGGACCTTGTATTTACGACATGAAGTTTGCCGAAAAGGTAAAAGAGCACTTTAAAAACAAAGATGTAGTATTCATACAGATTTCGATTGATAATGAAACAGAATGGAAAGAAGCCGTAAAAATGTACGATTTAAAAGGTATCAATGTTCGGACAGATGATAATAGTGTTGTAGTAAAGAATTATGCACTCTCAGGTGTACCTTCGTATTTTCTGATAGATAAAAGCGGCAATTTTGCGGTATCAAAAGTAGCAGACCCAAGCGATGAGGATGGTAAAACACTAATATCGCAAATTGAAGAAGTATTAGCCAGAAACGAATAAGATACTTAACTGAGATGGATTTGCTTTATTTTAAATAAATTTTGAATGATAAACTTATTAATTCGACAGAAAAACTAGGAGATAAGATTCTCGATCAATAAAATATGTGATACTTGAGTATTTTTAATAAGAATTTTAGGTTTAAACCATCAATTACTGCCTTTTTTTAACTTTCTTTGCAGCTATATATAGATGTAAAACTTTTTGTATGCTACACTCAATGACCGGTTTTGGCTCGGCAACCCTCGAGAATACCAAAATCTCTGTTACCGTCGAAATAAAGTCCCTTAACTCAAAATTTTTTGATATTTACTGCCGTATCCCCAAAGGTTATTCAGAACGTGAGGTTGAAATAAGAAATATACTTACTCAGGAATTAGAAAGAGGTAAGGTAGAGTTTATGATGACTATCACACCTAAAGACGAGAGCGCTGCTTCAACAGCAGTTAATCGTGCATTGGTGAAAGCATATTTTAAAGACCTAAAAGAAACTGCTATTGAATTAGGCTTTGAGCCAAGTCCTACTGAACTATTAAGAATGGCAACTATGATGCCAAATGCGTTTAATACTGATGGTTTAAGCGAAGCGGATGCTCAGGAAGAGTGGGAACTAATAAAAGGAGCTGTTACCTTAGCTATCTCGAAATGCAAGGAATTCCGTTTGCAGGAGGGTAAAAATACCGAAGCGAAATTCAGAGAATATATTGAAAGCATTGGAAGTCTATTAGCACAGGTTGAAGAGCAGGCCCCTAAACGTATTCCTATGGTGCGTGAGCGCATTGAAAAAGCCATCTCTGAATGGATACAGAATGAAAGTTTTGACCAGAACCGCTTTGAGCAGGAATTAATCTATTACGTTGAAAAATTCGATATTTCAGAAGAAAAAGTGCGCTTGAAAAACCACCTCGAATACTTTATTAAAGAGTTGAAAACTGCTTCTAATGGTAAGCGTTTAAACTTTATTGCGCAGGAAATTGGTCGTGAAGTAAATACCATTGGTTCCAAAGCCAATGACTCTGTTATTCAGCGACTAGTGGTTCAGATGAAAGACGAATTGGAAAAGATAAAAGAGCAAACAATGAATATTGTTTAAAATTCTCTTTACTTTTGTGCCAAATTGTTAAGAAACTGCCTTATTATTTATTGATTTTTTATATTTTATTACCAATAACTCTAAATTTTAATTTTTGAATTATGAGCCAAATTGTTAGAGTACACGCCAGACAAATTCTTGATTCAAGAGGAAATCCTACTGTAGAAGTAGATATCCTAACCGACAACGGTTATTTGGGACGTGCCGCTGTACCTTCAGGTGCCTCAACGGGTGTACATGAAGCAGTTGAATTAAGAGATGATGATCCTAAAACCTACGTAGGTAAAGGTGTATTGAAAGCCGTTGCTAACGTAAATAATACAATCGCACCTGAAATTCTGGGAGCAAATGTTTTCGAGCAAGGATTGATTGACAAAATCATGATTGACCTGGATGGTACCTCAAACAAAGGTAACCTGGGAGCAAATGCTATTCTGGGTGTTTCGTTGGCAGTAGCTAAAGCAGCTGCTTTCGAAGCAGGTTTGTCTTTATTCCGCTACTTAGGCGGTGTAAATGCAAACACTTTACCAGTACCAATGATGAACATCCTGAACGGTGGTTCACATGCTGATAACTCAATCGATTTCCAGGAGTTTATGGTAATGCCTGCTAAAGCTGAGTCATTCTCACAAGCATTGCAAATGGGTACTGAGATTTTCCATAATCTGAAAAAAGTATTGAAATCGAAAGGTTATTCAACTAACGTAGGTGATGAAGGTGGCTTTGCACCAAACATCAAATCGAACGAAGAGGCTATCGAAATCGTATTACAATCAATCGAAAAAGCAGGTTTTAAACCAGGTGAAGATGTATTTATTGCTATGGATGCAGCTGCTTCTGAATTCTACAATGCAGAAACAGGATTGTATACTTTCAAAAAATCTGACGGTAAACAATTAACTTCTCATGAAATGGCCGCTTATTGGGAA
The DNA here is from genome assembly GCA_966212365.1 of uncultured Emticicia sp. Taxonomy (GTDB): domain Bacteria; phylum Bacteroidota; class Bacteroidia; order Cytophagales; family Spirosomataceae; genus Emticicia. Next base: position 3,232 of record CBIHRH010000595.1, read on the forward strand.
ACCTGGGTAAATAAGTATCCGATTATTTCTATCGAAGACGGTATGGCAGAAGACGATTGGGGTGGATGGGCAGAACAAACCAGATTAATTGGCAGCAAATGTCAGTTAGTAGGAGATGACCTTTTTGTAACTAACGTAAACCGTTTACAAGAAGGTATCGACAAAGGCATTGCTAACGCTATCCTGGTTAAAGTAAACCAAATCGGTTCGTTAACTGAAACTATCAATGCGGTTAACTTGGCACATAGAAACAAATATAAGAGCATCATGTCTCACCGTTCAGGTGAAACTGAAGACTCTACTATTGCTGACCTGGCAGTAGCTTTGAACACAGGTCAGATCAAAACTGGTTCGGCTTCTCGTTCAGACCGTATGGCTAAATACAACCAATTACTTCGCATCGAAGAAGAATTAGGTGAAATGGCTTACTTTCCGGGTTTAAAATTCTAATACCTGATATATTACAGGCAAAAAGCACCAGACAATAAAATTGTTTCGGTGCTTTTTGTTTTTTTGCTTTGAATTTATATTTTTGACATAAAATCGTGCTTTAACAATTCCTAATTCAAATCTTTGGGTTGAACTTTACGTTTATTCAAAGACACCAAGCTTTATAAGT
>CBIHRH010000596.1:0-3845 GCA_966212365.1 uncultured Emticicia sp.
CTCCGCTGACAGATTGAACGGCTTGTCCATCAAGCACAATCCATGAATTTCTATAGCCAGTCCATCGCCAGGTGTTTGAGGCACCAATTTTATCCATAATGTTTTCTTTTAAGACCTGTGGTAAGGGTTTCCGCCAAACACTTAATGCGGCCAGGGAAAGCACATTTACTCGTACATCATTGTATTCATACACTGCTCCGGGTTTATTTCTTGGGCGATTCAGCCATAAAGATGCATCTTTGTCGGGTCTATCTGCCCAATCTGTTTTGCCCCACAGAGTTCCTTCCCAATCACTGGTTTGTCTTAGTAAGGCATCCCAGGTAATCGTTTTGTTATGAGGAGTGTTGAACAATTGAAGCAATTCAGGCTTACCAAAATCTTCAGCGGAGCGATTCACAGGTTCGCCATACAATTCAATGAGGGGTACATAACTAGCGGCAGTATCATTCACGCTTTTAATCAATCCTCTATCTACAGCTAAACCAACTACACTTGAGAGGAAGCTTTTGGTGACACTATGAGTCATGTCACATCTTTTAGGTTCACCCCATTGTGCTACAATATAGCCTTTATAGATAATCAAACCTGTTGGCTCTCCTCTTTCTGCAAATGGCCCTATGCCATTACCAAAAGGTTCTTTTCCAAAGCTTTGATAATGCGAGACCTCCATATTTCTTGGATTCTTTGACTCATTGGCAATAGCAAAACTGACGGCCTCATCAAGTTTTGTGGAATTAAGACCAACTTCGGAGGGCTTTTTTTGTTGCCACTCACTATAGGAAGGGAAATAGGATTCAGTGGTTTTCTTTTGCCCAAAGGTATTTATAAAGGCTATAAAACCTAAAGCCAGTAACGGGTATTTCATTTAATTTAATTTTATATAGTACTTGCAAAATGGTTAATCATACCCATAGTTAAGTACTATTTTTTAGTATGCTCTTGTTCGTAATGTCTCTTGAGAATATCTTCTCCAAAATCATTAGTCAAATCACGCGTGACAGTATGTATATGATTAGCGTTATTTTGCGTATTATCGAATTCTATCAGAATTACATCGTTCTGAATCCGGTAATATTGGCCATTACTCTCGCCTATTTTCTTTCCTCCTGCCCATACAAACCGTAATTGATTTAATCCAGCCTTTTCAATTTTCTGCATCAATTCGTTTGAAAAACCTAAAGGGTAGTTTTTTATATAGACACTTAATAGGCGAAGAAATAGTTTCTGCTGAGCAGAGGTCATTTCTGCAAACGAAATGCCTTCACTAGCCAGGGCGCTCACTTTGCGCTTATTACTGGTAATGATTTCACCCGGTGCTTTCTCCGAAACAACTACTTTTTGCAATTGTTCGGGTGTGAAAGAATTAAGTAATTCAAAGCCCAGATTAGCCTCATCTTTCAAAATCTGATAACCTTTCTTTTCTCCACTTGGCACAATTCCCGGATTGCTACCAAAAAACAAAGGCGTAGCAGATACAACTTTGCCCGATTCAGAAGAAAAATTCAATGAAAGATGGTGTCCTTCAATACGCCAACCCCAGAGTTTGTTCTCATCAGGTGTTCCGAATATGGTGAAGTAATATTTTACAGGACTCCGATAATCACTTTCCGGTGGTGCTTTTTCTAATTCTTTGAGAATAATTTCTAACTGAATGATTGCAATGGCTTTCTCCTGACCTTGCTGGCTTAATGTTGCCTTTAAAAGATTCATAGCGGCTTCTTTTTGCTTATCATCCATTTCTCTGAGCATCAAACCGTTTCGGGCTTTGGGTACAAAGTACCAATTGCCGCGCTCGTCAGCATCATAGGCATAGTTAATCTTTTCAAGCTGAGCCTTGTCAAGTAGCTTCAGGAAGTCGGAGGCAGAAGAAACAATGAGTTTATTCGCGGCATTTTGTGCAAATACAGCTACACAACAAACCCACAGCATACACGTGGTAAGCAGAGTTTTCATAGTAAAAGATTGAGAGGTTGAATATTATTACCAAGTAAATTCTATTTGTGATAAAAAACAAATTAAATTGCATAGATAATACTAATTCCAACATGCCCATTCTTATGAACATTAGCCTATATTTAGCGGCACTTCTCTTTATTCTTGCAGGGATTTTGCATTTCGTTAAAGAAAGAGCTTATTGGAAAATGATGCCGCTTTATATCCCTTACCATAAAGTAATGGTTCTGATAAGCGGTGTAGCTGAAATCGTTTTGGGTTTAGGATTACTTTCATCTTTAACAAGAGTATACTCAGCCTGGGGTTTAATCATATTACTAATTGCCGTTTTTCCGGCTAATATTTATATGGCAACCTCTGGTAAGTTTCATCGGATTCCGTCAGTTTTACTGTGGTTGCGATTACCCCTACAATTTGTATTAATCTGGTGGATGTACCAGTATACCAAATAGATTATTCAGCCATCATTTTTAATAATACACCGTTCGTCCATCCAAAACCGTCCTGATTTGGATATTCTCCTCCTCCTGCTTCCAGGCTTTCGTCGTTTACGTTATATTTTTCAGTCATTTTGCCAGTCTCTTTGTATACTTTCAAATTCAATTCTACCCATCTGGTTTTAATTTTTTGAGCAAATTCTTTAAAACCGTAATTCTGTAATCCCTTAAAGGTAATCCATTGAAGAGGTGCCCAGCCATTAGGAGCATCCCATTGTTGGCCAGTAAAGGCTAATGTAGTCAGTACCCCTCCTATTTTCAGAAATTTATCGTCTAATAGCCAGGATACTTTCTCAGCCTGTGCCTGGGTGGCTATTGAAAAGAACAATGGAAAAGTTGCTGCTAATGTTTCATATTCTTTTTGCTTATTCCCAACAAAATCGTAATCAAAAAAGAATCCTTTTTCTTCATTCCAACAATATTTTTGAATAGCTTCTCTGCGGTTTTGTGCGGCTATTTTGAATCTTTTGGCAGTTACTGTACTTTTCTGTGAGGTATATACATCAGCGATGGTTTCTTCAAGATTGACCAACAAACAATTCAGATCAACCGGAATAATATCAGTGGTATGAATACTATCAAAGGCTTCAGGATTTTTAAACCATCGGCTACTGAAATCCCAACCGGATTCAGCTGCGGCTCTTAAATGCCGATACAGTTCTTCCGGCTTTTGTTTGGAATGGCTCGCTAATTCAAAATCTTCTTTATAGGCTTCAGGTCTAGGTGTGCAATGGCTATCCCAATATCGATTCAAAATAGATCCGTCGGGCATTTTAACTACTCGCTTGACTGCTTTCGTATCTCCTTTCAGGAGTCGCTTCCCATCAGTCCAGAACTCATATTCTTTTTCTAAATATGGGAGATAATCGGACAGCACTTTTGGTCCTTTTACTTCACTTAATAATTTGAGCATTAAAGCATAAAAAGGTGGCTGTGAGCGACCGATATAATAGGTTCGATTAGCATTAGGTATATGTCCAATTTTATAAATCAGGTAAGAGAAATTATCAACCATTGCCTGAATCATATCTATCTTGCCCGATTCCTGCAAACCTAACATGGTAAAGTAGCTATCCCAATAATAAATCTCACCAAATCTTCCACCCGGAACTATATACGGATTAGGCAGGGGGATTAAGGAAGATTTTTCGTTATGAGGCTCTCTGGTCAGTACCGACCATAATTTTTCAATATGTTCTTGTGCCGATTCAGTTTTATCGCTTGTATAAGAAGTTTCGTGTCCATGAGGCAAATCAAAATTCTTCAGCACAAATTCTCTTAAATCAAAATCCGACAAGTTTTTTTGCTCTGCATACCTTATTTTAATTTCCTGCAAACTCTCCTCATTATTAATACCTTTAGGCGTGCAATCCGGGAAAGTTTTATTATCAGGAA
>CBIHRH010000597.1:0-3844 GCA_966212365.1 uncultured Emticicia sp.
GGTACTGGCAGTTGATGATAATTATAACCAATCGAAATTATCGGCTAAAGCGGAGTTTAAAAGACCAGACAAAGTGCCCCTGCCACCATCAGTCTTTTCAAACTATACTGTAGATGAAGATGGTATTTCACTCAATTGGTCGGGATATGCTGATACCACTTTGTTTGGCGATTTTCAGGAGTTTCAGATTATGAGAGGCAAAATCCCAAAGTCGATTGTGAATAACAAACTGAAGATGGATACCCTCAAAACAAACGACCCGCAATTGACATGGATGCAGTTGGCTGTCATACCTGATCCGGTTGATACCACGTATATTGATGTAGATGCAGTGCCGGATTCGGTATATGCCTACTTTATTATGAGCAAAGATTTGTCAGGCAATGTTTCTAAATCAAATATTATTGTGGTACAGTATTCAAATACCTCAAATTTTGATTTTACCGAGCCAGCTATCAGTAGCTTTGTCGTAACAAAACCATCAGGTAAAACCTACACCAAACTTAACTGGACACATACTTCAACTAAGGTTGCTGAATATCAGATACTAAGGGGTATCGACGAGAATAGTCTTGAAGTATTGCGGGTAGTCGGCGCTACTGAAAAAGAGTTTTTTGATGAAGATATAAAGGCGGGGTCGCTGTATAAATATGGCATCAGGGCACTGTATACCAATACCAAACGATCTGAAATGAGGAGAGCAGAAATTCTCTATTAATGGTATCCTGTAAGGCAAATAGTAGTTTGTTTAAGTAACGAATAAAGTAAAATTAAGAAATAGAATCAATGTGTGTAAAATATGTGTAAGATTAGTATTCTACGATTTTTGTTTACAATATCTTTACTATTAACGGGTAAACTAGTATTTGCCTCCCGTATTATGGGGGGCGAATTTAATTTTGAGCAGACACAGAAAGGAAATAGTCCCACTTATAAAATCAGTCTCAAGCTTGTAGTTGATGTGGCGGGTTTATCGCAAAGTGAAGACAACCAACTGCGTAATCAACCCAAAGAAATTATTCTATGTCGGAAATTTGATAATGCTCGCCTAAGAATCATCAGCCTTGATTTTGAAAATAGCTTCAATGTTACTTATACTAATGAGCCTTGCGCACTAAACAGACAGTTAATCGATAGAGTCTATGCCTATTCAATAGAACTCTCACTGGATCGGGCTTATTTCAATCACCCTGACGGCTATTACATTACCTGGGAAAAATGCTGCCGTAGTCCGCTGATAGGCAATATACAAGACCCCGACGATGGCGGGATGGTTATCTACGCCGAGATTCCGTCATTAGTAATGAATGGCAATCATTTTGATGATTCGCTGCCTGTTTTTCAACAAACGGAGGGAGAGTTTATTTGTCTCAACAAGCCATTTGCTTATAGTTTTTCGGCAAAAGATGCCGATGGCGATGTGCTGAAATATGCCATCGTTACTCCGCTTAAAGGTCATAATTTAATCGGGAATCATGATGATTTAGCTCTGCCAGCCCCATATTCTCCCAATGATTGGAGCAATGGTTATTCTGCCAATAATGCCATTGGTGGAAATCCTCCACTGTCTATTGATGAAAACAGTGGTATCATTCAGGTGACAGCAGATAAGGTTGATTTATACCTTTTTACAGTTGAATGCAGAGCTTATAGAAATAATCGGTTGATTGGAATTGTCAGAAAAGACCTTCAGATAAGTGTTACCAATTGTAATGCACCACCTGTAGCTAATCCGGCCATTACTTATCAAAACGCAACTGTGACGGATATTGAGGTCTGTGAAGGAAAATCTATTGTTTTGGAAGCATCAACTATCCCCGATACCAGGCTTCAATGGCGTAAAGATGGCGCCTTGATACCAGGTGAGAATGCCAAACAACTGACCGTCGATAGAAAAGGAGTTTATACCGTTTCGGCTACTAATATCAACGATTGTAGTAACGAGGCTTTCTCTCAGGCAGTGGAGGTATCACCACCGGATACAGATTTTACTATTTTATCAGATAAAGACGAAGGTTGTGAGGGAGGAACAATCCTGATGAATACTGATAAACCAATGCTGAAAGTTGACTGGTTTTTTGAAAATATATTTCTACTGACCGACTCAAAAGTAACGATTGATAAAGGTGGTAAATATTCGGCTATTTTAAGAGGCGAAAACGGCTGCTCCGACATCACAAAAGAGAAAATCCTGAATTTTAAGGTTTGTACCGATACCCCTGTTTCGGGTAATACTGTTTATATACCTACAGCTTTCAGCCCCAATGCCGATGGCATAAACGACGATTTTGTGATTTACAATATTGCTCAATTCCCCGAAACGGAGGTGACTATTTATAACCGCCGTGGTGAAAAAGTTTTTATCTCAGAGCCAGGCTACACAACAAAATGGGATGGCAAATCGAGTGGTACTTTAGTACCTGCCGGATTATACTTCTATACTGTTGACTTTCATGATCATACAACGAAACCTGTTACAGGGCAGATAAGTGTGCTTTATTGAATTGAGTGGGGGTGGAGGATATTCAAAGGAAGCCCACAATTCCCCAAATCCAGAAAAGTATCGTTAGTTCTCTTATTCTCGTCAATCAATCGTAAAGCCAATTCAGACATAGCTGTAGGGTTATAGGTTAAGGTTCTTCCCCAAAAATAACAATTTAATTATAATTCACAGGTGCCGGAAAATAGAAAAAGCAGCCTTGGGAATCAATTCCAAGGCTGCTGAGCTTACCCGTGCCACCGTGCGATGTCCGCCCCCTTTGTCGGATGAGTATAGGGTGGCACGGGGTGGTTATTCACACCCCTTAATCTCAGCCTTGAAAGTACTATACTTTTCGGCTACGAAACCGGGTTTCAGAAGTATGCAGCGGCCAGCTTCAAAAGAGACATTGGGGGCTGGGGTAAAATCGGGGTCACCTATTTTTCTGGATGATTCGAGGGCGAGAATGGCTTTTACATGTTCTACTCCGGTAGAAACATTGTTGGTTACTACTACATTTGTATTGGCTACTACTACATCTACGTTTGTCATCCCCCCTGTACTGCAATTGATAATATAAGAAGTAGTAACACTCGGGCTCAATTTTATATAGGTTCCGGTATGGGTTGAATTACCGTTCATCCAGGTGATAGTACCACTACAACCACTGGCGGTAAGCATAACGGTTGTATTCGGGCAAATAATAGGTTTTTCGGGGGTAATCGTGATAAAAACCTGTCCGTTACAGTTAGCACCCTGAATAATGGTAATACTTGCTTCGTTGCTTCTGCAACCATATACCGACTCGCTCCAGCCTTTATAAATACCCGGCTCGGTTATTACTCTTGTATTTTTATTACTGCTGGTTACCCGGTTATTCTGTGTGGGTGTAGTCCAATAAAAAGAATCGGAGGCATTGGCTGATTCTCCGGTTATCAGGATTGAACCACCTTTACAAATGGCTGGATTATTCGTAGTAATGGCAGGAGGCGCGGGCTTTGGGTTCACAAGAATACTGAAAGCATCCGAAGAATCGCTGGAGCAATTGTTTTCCTTTACTAATACCTGATAACTGGTACCGGAGGTGGGCGAAACATCAACTGAGAGTCCTGTTGCGCCATTCGACCAGTAGTAAGTACTATTGGCACTTGTGGTAGTTGCAGTCAATCGAACACTTTCGCCATTACAGATAGTTGTAATCCCCGAAATACGAGGCTTGTCGGGTTTGGGCTTTACTAGCAATTCGGTACTGGCTACCCTCTGGCTTGTACAGCCGCCGGTTTCGCAGGCGGCATAATAAATAGTATTTGCTGTTGGATTATGCACCAGGTTATTGCCTGAGCCAATGCTTGTTCCGCCAGAGGC
>CBIHRH010000598.1:0-3833 GCA_966212365.1 uncultured Emticicia sp.
TAAAACTTTAAAAAAAAATTCCGTGATTCGCATTTTGTAAGCCGAGCTGCCAGAACAAGCTTTGCGTGTCAGAAAATTTAGTTATTTGCCGGAAATTATTATTAAGAAGAATGAAACGAATTGCCATATTAGCTTCGGGGTCGGGGAGTAATGCCGAGAAAATTATTAATTATTTCGAAAACAATAAAGCCATTCAGGTGGATTTATTATTAACAAATAATCCGGAAGCAGGTATTATAGAAAGAGGTAGAAGACTGGGCATACCTACGATTATTTTCGACAAAAAATCATTTGCCAAAACGGATAAGATTGTTGATATTCTGAGAAAACAGGAAATTGACTGGGTTATTCTGGCCGGTTTTTTATGGTTGATTCCCGCTAATCTGATTAAGGCTTATCCGAATAAAATTATTAATATTCACCCGGCTCTTTTGCCAAAATATGGTGGCAAAGGTATGTGGGGACATTTTGTTCATGAGGCTGTACACGCCAATAAAGATACAGAATCAGGCATCACAATTCATTATGTGAATGAAAACTATGATGAGGGTGAGGTGATTTTTCAGGCAAGATGCGAAGTGGTAGAAGGAGATACGCCTGCTGATATAGCTGCGAAAGTACAGGTTTTAGAACACAAACATTTTCCTGAGATAATAGAAAAATTGATTTTGGGCTAAAAAAACGATTCGACTTATGGTACGTTTTTTTTACAAAGAAGGCAAACAAGTCAAGAAAGAAACAGATGTGCGCGAAGTAGGGCATCTGAAAAATCTGATGTGGGTCGATTTACAGTCGGCATCTCAAGAAGAAGAGGAATGGATCGAAACTAAATGTGATATCAGCTTTCAAACTCCGCAGGAAATTGTAGAAATTGAAAGTAGTGCCCGATACTTTGAGCAGAACAATACTATTAATGCCAACTCCAATTTTTTGAAGGCAGATCATGATGGTTACCATTTTTATCCGGTTTCGTTCATGATTCGTGATAATGTACTATTTACGTATCGTCAAGGAGATTCAAGGTCTTTTGCAGATACGGTGAAGAAGATTAAATTGGGTGAGGAAGTATTTAAAGATGGTGTGGATATTCTACTACTTTTACTCGAAACCCGCATTGAATCTGATGCAGACTTGCTAGAGAATATGACTAAAGAGGTTAAGAATATCAGCAAGGCACTAAGTAGAGAAAAGAAACCTAAACAGGCATCACTTCTGAAAATCAATAATCTGCAAGAAAACACGATGTTGATCCGGGAGAGTATTATTGATAAACAAAGGGTGCTTTCACAGATTTTAAGAAGTGCCTATTTTCCTGAGGACCGCAAGGAAAGGCTTCGTATTGTTTTAAAAGATATTACTTCACTGCTTGAATACACCACTTTCAACTTTGAGCGTTTAGAGTATTTACAAGATACCTTTATGGGGCTTATCAATCTTGAGCAGAACGAAATCATCAAAATTTTTACAATTGTTACTATTTTATTCCTACCTCCAACACTCATTGCAGGTATTTTTGGAATGAATTATCAGGTAATACCCTCGTCAAATCATCCCTATGGTTTCTGGATTGCCATCATATTGATGATTTTCTCATCCATGATATTCCTGTTTTTCTTCAAAAGAAAGAAATGGATTTGAGAAAAATACTGTTATAAGAACAAGATTGTTTCTGACACTTGTAGCTCCCAACAACTTAATTAATTCAGGGTTATGCCAGTTTTACCATTAAATACCGATTACCGTCCTCCCAGATGGCAGTTTAATGCCCATATCCAAACAATTTATCCGAGCCTTTTCCGAAAAATACCTGTTAATTATCAGCGGGAGCGTGTAGAATTAGCTGATAGCGATTTTTTAGATTTCGACTGGTCTTATGCAGATAATAAACCCGGCAAAAAGCTGGTGATTGTTACACATGGTCTGGAAGGAGATTCTACCCGCCACTATGTGACTGGTATGATAAAGAAATTTAACGATAATGGCTATGATGGTTTGGGATGGAATTGCCGGAGTTGCAGCGGAGAAATGAATCGTTTACCTCGTTTCTATCATCATGGTGATGTTGAAGATATTCGATTTGTGGTTGAATATGCCATTCAGAAACACCAATATGAAGAAGTAATTCTGGTTGGTTTTAGCATGGGCGGCAGCATGACTTTGAGACTAATGGGTGACCAACCAGAAAGACTACCAGCACAGGTAAAATGCGGTATAGCTGTATCGGTTCCACTTGATTTATTTACTTCCGTTTATGAATTGTATAAACCCGGCAGGCGTTTCTATATGACCCGATTCATCAATAAGTTAGGTAAGAAAATCAAACTGAAAGCGATTCAGCATCCAAATAATCCATTGCTTAATCATGAGGGCTATGAGAAGATAAAAAACTTTGAACAGTTTGATAACAGATATACAGCTAAATTATATGGTTTTAAAGATGCACATGACTTTTATAAAAAAGCAGGCGCAAAACCTTACCTGAAAAATATCACCAGACCTACCTTAATCATTCAGGCAAAGAATGATCCCTTTCTTTCGCCTGAGTGTTTAGATTTAGGTGATGCTGAACATAACCCGCATGTATATCTGCAACTATTGCATTTCGGTGGTCATGTAGGTTTTATGCTCCCTAACTCCAATGAAACCTGGGTTGAGAAAAGAATACTTGATTTTGTACAGAATGAGGTTCAAAGTTTGATATAGTGGCTGATTGACAGGCTTATAATTTTGTTTGTAATGGATAAATTTTTGAGAACTACTTATTTTTATAATACGGCCGAAAACTGGCTGTGGTTTTTCGGTATCCTCATCATTGGCTTTTTATTCAAAAGATTTCTATCGGTAATGGTAAGCCAGATAGTTTATCGGATGATGAAAAAAGAGACCAAAAGTGTTCCTCTTGCCGAATTCGTAAGTCTTTTAAGAGGCCCTGTTGAATTTCTATTGGCTTTATTTATTATTTATGCTGCGGTTAATGAAATTGTTTTTCCGCGTAAATGGCGTATCATTCCATTCGGTAAAATGCGTTTTGCTGATTTTGTCGACCGCACTTTAGACATGCTTTTTGTGGCAGGGATTACCTGGCTAATTATACGTTTGGTTCGCTTTTTTGCCTTGGTATATCTTAAAAAAGCCGAAGAGACCGAATCCAATAAGGATAAACAACTGGTGCCCTTTTTTAGAGACATTATCATTGTTTTAATAGCTTTTTCGTCATTTTTCCTCATCCTCGGTTTCGTATTTAAGCAAGATGTAATCAGCCTCATCACGGGTCTGGGCATTGGTGGGGTAGCTTTGGCTTTGGCCGCAAGAGCTACTTTAGAAAACCTTTTTGCATCGTTTACACTTTTTACCGAGCAACCATTTATCGTAGGTGATGATATTGAATTAGGTACAATGGTAGGAAAAATTGAAAAAGTTGGTTTCCGAAGTACACGTATCCGGAATGTAGACGGTAGCCTGGTAGTAGTGCCAAATCAGATGCTCGTTTCACAATCGCTCAATAATATCTCCCAGCGCATGGAGCGCAGGCACAAGTTTTTTATACGATTAAAACTGGAAGCCTCTATCCAGCAGATTAAGAAAATAATAGAAGAGGTACAAACGATATTAGACAATCACGAATCAATCAGTACTGGTGCTCACGTGAAATTAGATGCCATCGGCGATTATTCAATTAATATTATGGTGGTATTTATGGCAGCAACAGCCGATTATTGGGAGAGTAAAAGTATTAGAGAAGAAGTGAATGTGGCTATACTGAACATTCTTGAAAAAAATCAGGTAGAGTTAGCCCAACCAGCCACTACACTTTTTAGTTTAACAGATGATAA
>CBIHRH010000599.1:0-3829 GCA_966212365.1 uncultured Emticicia sp.
ATGATTTCTGCCGGAATTACATTTAATGTGTATTCAGAGGAAGGTGGAACTGAAAGGATAATTCCTGTTGATATCATTCCCCGAGTAATTGACTCTTCTGAATGGAACCGATTAGAAAAAGGCTTGATTCAACGCATTACGGCATTAAATTTATTCTTACAGGATATTTATAATCAGCAAAAGATATTAAAAGATAAAATTATTCCTCGTGAAATCATTGAATCGAGTAAAGGTTTTTTGAAAGAATGTAAAGGTCTCACACCTCCAAAAAAGGTCTGGATTCATATTACAGGTACTGATTTGATTCGTGGGAATGATAGTGTCTTCAGAGTTTTAGAAGATAACCTTCGCTGCCCGTCAGGGGTATCATACATGCTTGAAAACCGTGAGTTATCTAAACAGACTTTCCCTGATGTATTATCACAATCAAGCGTACGTTCTATTTCTGAATATCCTGCTAAATTATTAGAAGTATTGAGATACATCTCTGGTCGCCCAGACCCTACAGTGGTAGTCTTGACCCCAGGCATTTACAATTCTGCCTATTTTGAGCATTCATATCTTGCCCAACAAATGGGGGTTGAATTAGTAGATTACAGAGATTTGGTTGTATCAGGTGATTATGTAAAAATGCGTACAACTAAAGGTTTCAAAACCGTTGACGTGATCTATAGAAGAATTGATGATACTTTTATGGATCCCCTCACTTTCAATCCACATTCTTTAATCGGTATTCCAGGTCTGTTTGATGTTTACAAAAAAGGCAATATTGCTTTAGCCAATGCTCCGGGTACAGGAGTAGCTGATGATAAAGTGGTTTATGCTTATGTACCAAGAATTATTAAATACTATTTAGGGGAAGACGCCATCATTCCTAACGTAGATACGTATATCTGTGGAGAAGAAGATTCGATGAAATATGTGATAGAAAATATTGCCGATTTGGTAGTAAAAGAGGCTAACGAAGCAGGTGGATACGGGATGTTAATAGGGCCAAAAGCCACAAAAAAAGAGCATGATCTGTTCAAGAAAAGAATCAGGGCAAATCCTAGAAATTATATAGCCCAGCCTACTATCTCTCTTTCTCGTAGCCCTTGTGTATTGGAAGATGGATTAGAAGGCCGCCATGTTGATTTACGTCCATATATTCTTTATGGCAATGGCATTCATGTAACCCCTGGTGGACTTACCCGAGTGGCTTTGCGTAAAGGCTCATTGGTGGTTAATTCCTCACAGGGTGGTGGCAGTAAAGATACCTGGGTTTTGTATTAAGATTTCGAAAAACCTTAGTATTAAAGCCTAAAGACATCATTTATTTTTTATTGTACGATTTGGTTTGTATTTTTGTCGTGAATATCGGCTGATAAACAAAACGCTTTATCATCCAATTACCGACACATTGATTTCTTATGAATATAACTCGTTATTCGACCATTGCCGCAATCATTGTATTGGCTGCTTTGTCAAGATTCTTTCCGCACCCATTCAATTTCACACCAATTGCCGCTATCGCCCTATTTGGTGGTGCGTATTTCGCTAATCGCTGGCTGGCTTTTATTCTTCCTATGGCAGCCATGCTTATCAGCGATACCATGAATGAGTTGCTTACCGGACATGGATTTCACTCTGGCATGCCAGTAGTATATGGTTCTTTTGCTTTGGTCACCTTATTAGGAATTTTTGCGCTTCAAAAAGTAAGTGTCTTGAAAGTTATTGGAACAGCTTTAGCAAGCTCATTAATATTCTTCCTAATTACCAATTTTGCATTTTTATACCCGGAAGCACCCGTTGCCGACCCATTATTAGGAAACTATCCTCATAATTGGACAGGCATTATTGCTTCTTATAAAGCAGGCTTACCATTCCTGAAAAACCAGATTCTGGGTGATTTATTCTTTTCGGGTGTATTGTTCGGCGGATTCTATTTATTACAACGCCGTTTTGAAGTATTGAGAGTAGCTTGATTTCAATGAAATGAGATAAAAATAGCGAGTACTTCTACTCGCTATTTTGTTTTATGCACCATGGCAATGTTTATACTTTTTGCCACTACCACAAGGGCACGGCTCATTTCTCCCCACCTCATTTCCTCCGATAATAGGTGATTTCATAGTAGAGACAATTTTATTCCTTTTTAAAAAGTTATTGAAAAATATGGTCATTCTTTTATGACGGCTACTTAATGTCTGTCTGAATTTATCAGCTTGTGTATATCTGATCTCTCTGATGATTTTGGTAACAGGCATTTTCTTATCATCCAGTTGACCCATCGAAACCTCGTGGTTTCTATAATCATACCAGAGTTCTAAAGACGGTTCCTGATCATAACTAAATGAGAATAATAATAAAACGCTGGTACAGCTACAAGAGGGTTGTACACAATAAAAATCGCTAATCCAATAGGTAGTACCTTCAATTTCTAAATTAAAATCAAAAGACCAGGGAAGAACCTCAAAGTAAGAAATCATCTGAGATTCCTGCAATACTTTTTTATAATTGCCAAAATTCGCTTCGATTTTATCTGCGTCAGCTACTTCTGATGCCATTCCTTTCAAATCTTTGAAAAAGGCATTCAGTTCACCCCATTGTTCAACTGATATTTCATTTTCGAGTGCTTTAAGGTAATTATCTTTGCTACTATCTAAAGGTTCCGTCTCGGTATATTTAATAACATGATTAGTTGCTACGTCTAAAGCATAGACCTGTTCGGTATCATCGGCAAAATAAATATTGCCACAAGAGCAAGTTAAGTCCATGCAAGGCTGCAACTCATTCGATTTTAATATTTTCCCGGCAAACTCGCCTTCTCCTACTTCGATATTGATAAAAGCCTCTTTTGGGTTTTTAATCTGGTATGTAAACATGATTTGTTGTTTTCTAAAAATACAAAATTATGGTAAATACGGGTAAGAAAAAAGGCAACCGTTTGAGTTGCCTTTCCATATCAATCTTTTAACGATTCTTAATCATAATTTAAAACCGGGCTCAGCCATTTTTCTACATCCTCCACACTCATATTCTTACGTTCAGCATAGTCAACTACCTGGTCTTTACTAATTTTGCCTATGGTAAAGTATTTGCTTTCAGGGTGAGAGAAATACCAGCCACTTACTGAACTCGCCGGATACATGGCAAAACTTTCTGTGAGTTCTATGCCGATTTTCTCAGCTTCCAGCAAATCAAACAGAGTACGCTTTTCAGTATGGTCAGGGCAGGCAGGATAACCTGGTGCCGGACGGATACCTTCGTATCTTTCTGAAATCAATTCGTCATTGGTAAAGCTTTCGTCAGCAACATAACCCCAATATTCCTTACGCACTTTTTCATGCATTAATTCAGTAAATGCTTCAGCCAGACGGTCAGCAATAGCTTTCAGCATGATTGAGTTATAATCGTCGTGGTCTTTTTCATACTGCTCCAAAAGCGCTTCTATACCGATTCCGGCCGTTACGGCAAAAGCACCGATATAATCTTCTTTATGCGAGTTAACCGGTGCAATGAAATCAGACAAACATAGGTTTGGCAGGTTTTGCGCCTTCTGGTTTTGCTGACGTAAATGATGCAATGTAGCCAATGAGGTAGTACTCTCAACTAATTCACCGCTTTCTGCTACAGCCGTATTACTTAATACTCTATATCCAGTACCTTTCAAGCTACCTTGCGCGGCTAAATCATAATGATATTCTTCAAAATTATGCAATACAATATCGTCACCGTCTGAGTTGGCAGGATAAAAACCGATTACAGCTTTGGCTTGCAGCGATTTATCAGTAATAACTTTTTTCAACATCCTCTGCGCATCATCGTACAATTTTTTGGCTTCTGCTCC
>CBIHRH010000600.1:0-3828 GCA_966212365.1 uncultured Emticicia sp.
CAGAAGGCAAAACCTATATCGCCTGTAATATGGTGTTGAAAAGGCCCGGTCAAAGCCCATACAGGTGTAGCTTCCTGTCCCGAATCATCAGACTCCCAGGGGAACATCGCCCCCTGGAAACCGTGTTCTTTAGCATTGGCTTTAGCGGCTGCCAGACGTTCAAAACGATACTCTAAAATAGACTTAGCCAATTCCGGCTTCATGATCAATAATGGTGGATACATCCATATTTCAGTATCCCAGAACACATGTCCGTTATAACCTAAGCCTGAAAGGCCCATTGGAGAAAGACTATAGGCTTGTCCCTCTCTTGAAAAAGAATATAAATGATATAAAGAAAAACGAGCGGCTCTTTGGGCTTCGGCATCGCCTTCAATGATAATATCAGATTCCCAGATTTTTGCCCAGGCTTCCTTATGTTTTTTCAGTAAGCGTTCTCGTTTTTCAAGGGCTGCAAAAATGGTCAGGCGTTCAGCTTCATTATGTGGGTCGGCTACGTGAGCAGTTGAAATTACTGAGCCTACAACTGAAAATTTATAGGTATCCCCCGCTTTCAGTTTTCTGGTAAACTTCATGCGGTGCCTGCCATTATCCCATTCTTCATGTATTATCTGAGGTTCCTTTCCACGTTCTTCTTCAAATAAAAAGGAATTTGAAGCTGCAATGGTATGTTTGCCTGTTGGGGTCTTAGCCACGGATGTCATTAAGGGTATTAAAGAGTGTGGGCGGTCAATCAGGTGATAATAGTTTTGTACGTCTCTCAGCATATCAGGCGTTTGCATGATACTAATGGGAGTTATCTCAACGTCTTGTCTGGCTGTAATCTCCATCTCAATCATGGCAGAATGAGGCAGGTGTCGCAGGGCTAAAACATTTGATTTGACAGATACCTTATTGCCCAAATCGAAAGTAGTGGTGAAGATGGCATTTTGCATATCCAGAGTCTGGGCAAAATTGCTGATATTCTTCTTATCAATTAGTCGGCCGTCTACATTTAGCTCCATATTGGCAAACTCGAATACCTTCATAATATTTGATACCCGGCCACGGCCGTAGGTGTCAAAAGCGCCATTTAATACTATATCTTTTACTTTCAGAGGTTCGGGTGAAGAGATAATACCAACCATTCCGTTGGCTACTGTTACGCCATAATAATTATTGGGGTCGAAGTTTTTAGCGGTTATCTGCCATTGCGCGAAAGAGAAGTGCGCGAGCAAACATAGGAAGAGAATTTTCCCGATTGTGATTTTGTTCATAGGTAAAGTTTTAAAATTATGACTAAAAGTAACGCTTTTATAAAAAAAATCAAATTTGATTTTCCCATCGGATATTTTAAGCTAATTTTAAATTTGATACCAAACCATCCCTATTTTGACCGATGAAAAAGGTTTTGTTAATCTTACTATTACCAGTTATTTTTCTTGCATGTAATCCATCAGACTCTTCTAAAGGTGACTCATTGCAGGTGGCTAAACCTGAACCTATTTTGCTAAGTTCTACCGACTCAGTCTCTATTGATTTATTAGAGTTGAAAGAGAAAGGTTTGTTAGAAAAAACACAGATAGTGACAGTGAATGAAGACCCGGTTTATTTCAAAAAGAAACAATATAATGCTATTTTGTTAAAGGAAATATTAGAAAATTACACCTCAGCTAAAAACCAGAATGCTGCTGAAACCAAAGTGGTTTTTGAATGTGAGGATGGTTATAAGCCTGAAATGCCCCTTGAAAAACTATTATCGTCGAAAGCTTATCTGGCTGTTGATGATGTAGACGCTCCTAAAGGTAAAGAATGGGAAGTGCTTTTGAAAAATGGAGAAGAGGTAAAGATTGCACCATTTTATGTGGTATATGAGGGAGTATCAGCTAAAGACGCAGATTATAAATGGCCTTATAATTTAGTAAAAATACACCTGGCGCCTTTGCATGAAAATGATGCGGCTTTAGTGCCAAAAGTAGAATCGGCTAAAGCAGGGTATGATTTATTTAAGAAGTATTGCCAGACCTGCCATAGTATTAATAAAATTGGTGGAAAAATGGGCCCTGAGTTGAATTTTCCGAAGAGTGTAACGGAGTATTGGCATGTGGAGGATTTAAAAGCTTTTATTCAAAAACCGGAGAGTTATCGTAATGAGGTGAAAATGCCGAACCTGGGTATTAAGCCTAAAGAAGCTGAGGAGATAGTGAAGTATCTGGAGTATATGAGTAAGAATAAGGTTAATTGAGTAAGACATATTCCAATAGTAAATACCACTCTTACGGAATTACTGTAAAAGTTTGTTGTTGAATTAATAATAAGAGACAACTTTGTAAAAACAATTAGTTAACGTAATTTAGAGTCATATATGGCAACTAATACAAATAATGGTTCAAGAAAAGGTGTGATTAAAGGTCGGCCTCAGACTTTTAACCCTGCTAATGGTTTGTATGTAAAAAGAGATGCCACTAGCGGTCAGTTTATTAGTGCAAAGAAAGATGGTAAACCTTATAAGGGAATAACCAAGGAAGATATTGCCAAATTGGCACCCGTTTTGAAAAAATTAGCTGAATATGATAAACGAGGAAAATAATAGTATCGTTTATCCAACCATTGAAGACTTTTATAATATGGTTGAGCTTCTTCGTACGTTTAAAGAGCAATTCGCCGAAGACATCCCTCCCTTTGAAACGAGATACCCAGATAGACTAGAGTCGATATTGGCACAACTTGAGGCTAATTATTTTGGCGAAGAACTATATAAAGGCATCCTTGAAAAAGCAGTTATGCTGTTTTATCTTCTAAACAAAAGCCATCCATTCCTTAACGGTAATAAACGCACAGCAATATTGGCTTTGTTTGAATTCTTAGCAAATAACGTTCAAGAATTATTCATTAGTAATGACTCTATTTTTAATGACGATATTTATGAAATGGCTATTAGAACGGCCGAAAGTAAACCAGAGGATTTTGAGTCAATAAAAGATTATCTTCGAAAGGAAATAGATTTATTCATTATTGAATATTAATCTTCTCTCTTTTATTTTGTTAATGAGCAAATTCTAAATTGCCTAAGATTAATTGAGAGTAGTTGTAAAATATACACATAAAAAAACGCCTTTCCCATTGAGAAAGGCGTTTCCGTTTTTAAAACCGATAATTAAAGCCGTAATTTATTCCAAACATTTGTAATCGCATATTCCGATCTACCGTTGAATTCATGCCTGAGAATAAGGCTCTCTGATATGAAGTGCCGATATTCGCCTGCCAGTGTTTGCTTATCAGATAGCTGGCTCTTAGTTCGCCCAAGCCGCTGAAATTGACAGGTTTATAAATCTTGCTATCGTTGCTGATAGTATTTTTTCCTCTCACTAAGCCGTTGTCTGTAAAAATACTGTTTTGCAAGAAGATGTCGGTAGAAATACCTGCCAATACATTCAGTCCCAGTTTTTGAGTCAATCCTATTTCATAACCTACCTGCATCGGTACCATCAGGTACTCATATCTATTATTAAACTGAGAAGCATCGGCTACTACTGTATTACTCATGCCTCCAAAAGAATAGTCTTTGGCTGAGTTTTGTAATAGATAATCTCCCAAGAAAGTATTCACATAGCCATTGTTCTGAAACGAATAGGTATTGGTTTGTAAGGTTGAGTTACCTCTCAGATACCTAACGCCACTTTCTACGTGCCATTTTTTAGCAATTTTATAACCTACTGATACACCGCTATTAATCGCTAAACCTGCCTTTATATCATTTTGCGGTCTTGAAACCTGTACGTTTTTATCTCCAGTGCTTGCCACAGAACCATTGGCTAATTGTGCATATTCATTAGCCGAACTATATGC
>CBIHRH010000601.1:0-3827 GCA_966212365.1 uncultured Emticicia sp.
TTCCCTTACCACAAAAAATACCATGCCTACTGGAGAATGTACGGTTTGGGGCTATCAGATGAAGTATTGAAGAAAGTGTATTATAAGAACGCCCTTAAAATTGTACCAGGTCTCGACAAGAGCCAGTTTCCCAAGTAACGCCTAAACTAAATATAGTCTCATGAAGAAACACTTCATCTTCGCTCTTACACTACTTTTGAGCAGTGGTATTGCTTTTTCTCAAAAAAAGAAAAAAGAAGCTGCACCCGCTCCAGACAAACTCGAATTGCTAAAGCAGGAAGTCATCAAGAAAATTGATGAACGCCAGAAATTCACCCAGGAAGTCAACGACCAGATTTTCAGTTTTGGTGAATTAGGCTTTCAGGAGTTTGAAACCACTAAGTACCTGACTAATCTATTAGAGAAAAATGGGTTTACGATTGAACGCGGCGTTGCCGGAATGCCCACAGCATGGATAGCTAAATGGGGTTCAGGCAAACCGGTCATTGCTATTGGCTCTGACGTTGACTGTATTCCGAAGGCTTCTCAAAAGCCTGGCGTTGCCTACAAAGACCCTATTGTAGAAGGTGCCCCCGGACATGGTGAAGGCCACAATTCGGGGCAAGCCCTGAATATCACGGCCATGCTTGCGCTAAAAGAGATTATGGAACGTGAGAAAATATCAGGTACCTTGATGCTATGGCCGGGTATTGCCGAAGAACAGGTAGGTGCAAAAGCCATTTATGTGCGGGATGGTTATTTCAAAGACGTGGATGCCTGTATCTTTACCCACGTAGGTGATAATCTGGGTGTATCATGGGGTGATGCCGGAAATACCGGATTAGTTTCGGTAAAATTCCATTTTGAAGGCGCAGCCGCTCACGCTGCTGGAGCACCTTGGCGTGGAAGAAGTGCGCTGGATGCGGTAGAATTAATGAACATCGCCTGGAACTATAAACGCGAGCACCTGGAAACTACCCAACGCTCTCATTATGTAATTTCAGACGGGGGCGACCAACCCAATGTAGTTCCATCAAAAGCGACGGTATGGTATTACTTCCGTGAACGCACCTATCCGAAAATTAAGAATCTATTTGAGAATGGACTTAAAATGGCACAAGGGGCGTCTATCATGACTGACACCAAATTCACCTATGAAATATTAGGTAGTGCATGGCCGGGGCATTTTAATAAGCCTATTGCCGAAACTGTATATACTAATATCAAACGTGTAGGTTTGCCAGAATGGTCGGAAGAAGACCAACTATTGGCTAAAGCAAGTCAGAAAGAATTGCAGGCACCAAAAGCAGAGGGTTTGGCAGTAAAATTAGATACAATGGCAGCACCTGTATATTCGCCAAATATCATCCGTCAGGGAGGTTCTGATGATATTGCTGATATTTCGTGGTCGTTACCTACGGTTGTGCTTCGTTATCCGTCAAATATGCCAGGTATGCCGGGGCATCATTGGGCGAACGCTATTACTATGGCTACTCCCATTGCCCATAAAGGTTGCACAGCCGGAGCAAAAGTTGAGGCTTTGACTGTACTAGATATGCTCTTTAAACCTGAAATCATTCAGAAAGCGTGGGAGTATTATAACAAGGAACAAACGAAGGAAATAAAATACACGCCATTGATTTCAAAAGATGATAAACCTGCTATTCAGTTGAATAAGGAAATAATGGAGAAATTCCGCCCTGAAATGAGTAAGTATTATTATGACCCAACTAAATATAAAACCTATTTAGAGCAATTAGGGATTAAGTATCCAACTGTAAAATAAGAATCAGCGAAGAAGTAGTAAAATTGTGAAACATTGTGTGATACTTGTGTACATTGTGGCAAAATAAAAAGAGCCACAATGTACACTATGTACTCAATGTTACACAATCCATTTAATATGTAAAAGCCAAATGTGCTATGACTATTTCTTATTCTTAACTCTCACAAAAACTCCACCATAAAAGAATCCTGTCGGTTTATTATTTGCATCATATTGAACCGATTTCAATTCATATTCATTATCAGAAATCCATTTATAAGAGTATCTTCTATAAGTGCCTGCTGCTTCGTCGGCAAATGATATTTTTAAGTACACATCCCCATTTTCATTGACAGTTCCTTTACCAACTCCTGCCCTTGAAGTGCCAAAGCTTGATAAATGATCTACTTCTTTTTTTGCAGGGTTATATGACCAGAAAATATGTCCATGCGGCGGCGCACCATCAATTATAGCCAAAAGGCTATTATCAGTATTAATTGCAGTACAAATAGTATGGTGATTTGGAATTTTTATGTATTCATCTTTCCCGCCCCAGTTCTGAGACCAGTTGTCGTCTTTTAAAGTCCATTCACCTATAAACTTTCTAAACGGATTCTTTTCACCACTGATTTCCTTATTAGGATTAAAAGTCAAAGTGTTATTCTGCGAATAACCATTGAAGTAAGAGATATTTAATAGAAGCAAGATTGCTACGGTAGTAGAAGTGTTTTTCATTGCATAATTTCTGGTTTAGTACGTAGGTTTTATCATTGCACAAAACGTTGAAAACACAACTTTTAGCACGCTATTGAAATAGGAAATAGACCTTTCATAAAATACTTATCGAATGTCGACGGACCGTCGACATTCGATAATAAAAAAGTGTGCTATGAATCAAACCATAGCACACTTTTTCAGTTTATATCTTAATGTCTCTAAACTATATACTATACATGAAAATACTGCTCACCTTTATTATTACGCTTCTCATTTTTGGGGCTATTGATTTCCTTTGGTTAGGCGTGATAGCCAAAAATCTATATCAACAAAAGCTTGGGTTTGTTATGACCGACAAGGTGAACTGGGTGGCAGCCTCCATTTTCTATCTGATGTATATAGGTGGTATTCTCTACTTTGTTATCTTCCCGGACCTAGATAATGACGACTGGCAAGCGACTCTGTTTAAGGGGGCTATATTAGGTATATTATGCTATGGCACTTATGATCTCACTAATATGGCAACCATTAAGAACTGGTCTTACGAAATCGTCATTATTGATATAATATGGGGTGCATTTCTGACAGGGCTTACTTCTGCTCTATCATTCGTCATCACTCAGAAGTTCCTCTAAACCCTATTTGATTTCAGAGAAATCGGTTGGTTTCATATACATAGATTTTACTTCTAACGCTAGTTTACCGTTTTTCTCCGATTCATCGCGGGCTTTTACCCACTTCAGGTCTTTTCTGAATTCATCAAAAGAGGTTTTGCCGGCTTCTTCACTTTTATGCGCTAAAATATATACTAATTTAGGCTGAGTCGTGTCTTTTTCGATTGTTGTCCAGTAAGCAATGTTTTCCATACCATGTTTCTTAAAAAGTTTCAGTGTATGGTCGCGGAAACGGGTCTGTAAATCACCTAATTTACCAGGACTGGCAGTGTAGGTTCTTAATTCAAAAACGCGCTCAGGATCTTTCTTTTGCTCTTTTACGGCCGGAGAGAAATCTGTCAGGTTCATGAATATTGATGTTACTTTGGCTACAATTTTACCATTTTTCTCCGATTCTGCAGCTACTGTTTTCCATTCAGGGTCAGCACCAAAAGCTTTCCACGAATCAGCTCTGGCTTCTTTGCTTGGGTACGATAATATATAATAAAGAGCATTCTCTTTATTATCAGTGGGTACCCAATAACCTACATTTGTCATTCCATGACGTTCGAAAATCTTGGTAGTGTGATTGCGGAAACGAGTCAATAAATCGGGTAATTTATCAGGGTGGCAATAATAAATGCGCATTTCATAATAACGCGTATCTTGTTTCTGGGCGAAAGCCGCCATAGTAATGAAAAGAGTAATAAATA
>CBIHRH010000602.1:0-3816 GCA_966212365.1 uncultured Emticicia sp.
GGGCTTTATGGAAACGCCGGATATTTTGATGGAAATGTAAAAATAAAGAGAGATTTAATGGTTGGAGAAGACAAAGGTATTATCCAGAATGACAACAGTACTCAACTTAAATATTATACAGGTAAAGTGAGCTTTGAGTATACGCTTGATGCTTTCAGTACAGCTCTTTCCGGCGAAATATTTATTGCAGGTTTTTCGGCAAAACCTGCGGTATATATTGCCGATGTTGAAGATCAATCAGGCTCTTATTACAAGGTAATTGTTACCGTTGTGGCAGTAACCAACAATTCAGTCAAATTCAGGTTTTATAATGCAAGTGATGCCCAAATCACCTTTAGCGGCAGATGGAATATCGTAGCTATCGGCCCAAAATAGCCTATAATCTTTCGATAACTCAACAATATCACGGCAAACCGTGATTGATTTTGGTTTCTTTTCATGGGAGATTTGTATAAAAAAATCCATGAAACGAATATTCACACTACTTTTCTACAGCCTTTGTAGCCTGCCATTGATAGGTCAAAGCGTTACTATTTCTCCCTTATCAACATCGGCTATTATTCAGTCGGGGAGTACAACAAATGGCTTTCTTGCTCCGGTGCTGAGCAAAAAACAGCGATATGCCATTGCTAATCTGGTGAATGGCCTGATGATATTTCAGAGTCCTAGTATTCCCGACTATGCTAAAGGTTTTACTATTATGATGGTAACACCACCGAATGGTACCGATTAGCCAACGATAATTTCCTCTTTATTAATCAGGCTTTCTATTTTATCATTTACCGATAAACATGAATCCTTCTGTTAAGCCTACCCTTTCTTCTTTGGGCTTAGCTCAGATTGCCAAAAATACGTTTTAATTTTATATTCAATTTGTCATGAAAAAACTAATCCTTCTACTCAGCTTCGCTACTCCACTCTGGAGTTTAGCCCAATCGGCCACCATTTTGCCTAATAGTATTGGTGTACCTAAAGTTTCAGCGTTACCTACTTGTAATACCACTGAAAAAGGCAAACAGGTATTTATTAATACCAATAATAAAATGTACTACTGCAATGGCACCAACTGGCAGGAAATGACAGGCGGGGGCTTTACTTTACCTTACAGTGATACAGTAAACTCTTCTTCGCCCCTATTATACTTAGAAAATAGTGGCAACGGAAGAGCAATTTACGCAAAAAGCCCTAATTCTACTGCCATAAGAGCTGAAAGTAATTCAAGCTATGCCCTCTATGCAATAAGTGAATCCTATTATGCCATCTATGGATCGAGCTCTTCAGGTTATGGTATTCATGGGGCTAGTAACTCAAGTTCGGCGGGTTATTTTACAGCCTATGGTAGTGCTCCGGCACTATATGTTTATAATGGTGGTTCTGGTCAGGCCGCCGATTTAAGAGGTAATGTAAATGTCAAAGACGAATTAACAGTTGACGATGGGAAGGGGATTGTCAGAAGCAATACAAGTACGCAACAGAAAATAGTGCGTACAACAGGAAGCTTTACTATCAATAATTTAGGCGTAGGGGCTTACCTCGATAGTGGAAATCTGAACTATGAAAACTTTGGTGGTGTTCCGACTGTTACTGTTGGACAAATTGTTAGTTCAACAGCCACCGGAGAATGGTATAAGGTCCTGATTATTCCGATTAATGTTACCGCTACCGAATGCCAGCTCCGGCTCGTGAATTTAGCAAGTGACACTATTTCATTTTCAGGTACATGGCAGTTTCTGATTGTCGGGCCGGAATGAGAATGGAATCAATGAATCTCTTCAACCAATAATTCATTGCCTGCTATGTCGTAGTAGGCAATGGTCATTTGTTCGGTATCAAATGTCCACTTTTCAACGCCATTATCTGCGAGCCCCTGAGACATTTGAAAATAGTCTGTTTTACCCTGTTCGTGCAGGTTCAGATGAATCATAAGCCCCTCCAGATTACTTATATCGGCAATGGTATATTTTTCATGCACAGGTGGAGAAACCAGTTTGTGATTATCTGCTCCATAATATTCTGAGTGGCCATCGGTGATGAATGAATCGTATCTGATTACACCGATGGCATTCAAGGCTTGCAGATAATCAGGTAATGATGCCCGCTTACCAAGCGTATTGTGGATTTCGTCTATTTGATTCAGTGTGAACATAAATTGTATCCAATCATTTAATCTTCTTCTTTATCTGATATTTCATCAAAACCAGCGATTCCAATTTGTCTGGGTCAATTACCGCATTTGTACTATCATTAAAATTATCCAATTGCACATTCTTGATAAAATAGATAATATCTCCTACCATATCAAAAGTCGTCGGCGATTTAAAGGTATCATCAAAAGTAATGAGTTCCTTAATGGTTACAATTTCAGTACCATTCTCATTTAAAAAATACCGGAACACGCCTTTCCCGACAATCCCTATCAGACTATTTTTGTAAAATTTCATGCCATCAATGCCTGAGGAAGCCTTATTGGGCTGATTGAGTACTTTCTTTGTCTTTATATCTACCACTCTGATTCCTCTTTTCGAGGCAAGATAAAGCTTAGTATTATCGTCTGAAATAGCAATGCCATTAGAATGTTCTACCTCAAAAGTATCCAAAAAAACTTCCAGATTTGTACCGGGTCTTTGTATATGATAAATCTTATCGCTTTCTGAATCGGTAATAAAAATTTCATTATTCTTACTAACTGCCAGATCATTCAAATACCCATAAGGAGATATATTGGCTTTATATTGGGCAATGAGTTGCCCTGTTTTGATATTCAATAAAAGCAAAACCGATGAATTATTCTGCTTTTGCAAGCTATTACCTAAGGCATATAACGTATCGCCTTTAATGGTCATTCCAAAGCCTGAAAGATAATCATACTGACCACTTCTGATAAAATCAGATGGATTACTGCCGTCAGTATCAGCTGTTACAATTTTATTCTTTCTCAGGCTGCTCAGATAGAATTTGCCCGATTTTGCATCTACGGCTATTCCCTCGGGTATCAGGTCTTTTTCAAAGGTCAGATTAATGGTTTTGGATTCTGATTGCGTGCAGCTTGTTATGAGCACAATTGCGAGCGAGAGTAGCGTTAATTTTTGTAACATTTCAATTTTTCAAATTTTGTAAGTTCTTTATGCAAGATACAAATACGCCCCGCGAACCAATAGAATAATCAATAAAAATTGTGCAAACTCATTCTATATTTGTCTACTGAATTGAAAAACAATGCAAAAAACAAGACACTCTATTCCTGTCAATACAATGGATGATGATTTAGGTATAGGGATTCTTATTGAAAGGATTTCTTTTAAAGACTTACCTAATCTTGAAGAATGGAATCACTCAGAGAGGCACGATCGGCATTCGTTCTTCCTGATGGAACAAGGAACAGTTTTTATGGAAATTGATTTTCAGAAGCACACCATCACTCCCGCGACTATCATCTACATGCACCCTAATCAGGTACACCGTACCATAGCCTTTGAAGATGTAAAAGTAAGCAGTTGGGCAATCAGCAACGAAAACCTGAATCCTGAATACCTGCCATTACTCGAAGATATCACCCCTGCAAAACCTTTAGCATTAGATAAGGAAACATTTACCATTTTCTCAGAAATAATAACCACGTTTATCAAAATTTCTGAACGAAAAAACGATAGACTTTATCATTCTTTGCTCAAAGATAGCTGTAATGCATTAGTAGCACTGGCTATTTCACAATTTCTGGAAAAGGCCAAATCTGCAGACAAACTTTCACGGTTCTAAACAGTAACAAAAGTATTAAGAGAGTTATTGGAACGCAACTATACCCAACTCAAACTCCCT
>CBIHRH010000603.1:0-3814 GCA_966212365.1 uncultured Emticicia sp.
AAATAATATTTGGCACAAACTCCTTTTGAGGCAGCCTAATTTCTTCTCCTTTGACTATGCCCTATGCAAAATCATTTGATCTTCCAGCCCGATTTTCTGAATAAAATACTGGTCATGAGAAATAACCAACAGAGTGCCATTGAAATCTTTGATAGCTTCAGTCAGTACCTCCTGACTATAAATATCCAGATTGTTGGTAGGTTCATCTAATATCAACATATCAGGTGTGTTATTGTTGATAGCCATACAGCATAAAAGCAATTTCATTTTCTCCCCTCCGCTTAAATCTGCACATTTTCTATCCCATATCTCACGCGCGAATTGATGATAGTACAATAACATTTTCAGTTCATGCTCGGGTAGGTGGCGTTCATTGAATTGCTGTGTCTGCTCAAAAACTGTCAGTTGATTATTAATAATTGAGTAATTCTGGTCGATATAGATGTATTTAAACTCTGCTCTATAAATTTCCCCGATGGATGGTTCCAAAACCCCGGTAATCAATTTCAAAAGTGTGGTTTTTCCTGAACCATTACTCCCTTCAATCCTGATTCTATCGCCCGAACGAATTTGAAGAGATAAAGGCGTATGCCAAAGTTGAGTATCATTATAACCATAATTCATTTCCTTTGCATCAACCAGAATTTTACCCTTATGCAAATCAGATTTTCTTAAATCTATTTTTAGTACCTGCTGCTCCTGTATCTGAGTCCGGATCTGACGAAGGCTGTCGCTAATTTCATTCATTTTTTCCTGCTGAATGTCCTTGGTTTTAGCAGTACTCATTTCGGCTTTGCTTTTGAGATTACCAGCTACTATCTTGGGCAAATTCTGTTTTTGTCCGTGTGCCTTCCCTCTTATCTCTTGTTTCTGGCGTTGTTCAATCAACTCTCGTGCCTTTTGTTGGGTCTGTTTAAGGGTCTTTTCTTTCTCGCCCAATTGTGCTTCAAGCGCCTCTGATTTGATTTCTTTTTGTGCTTTATAAAAATCATAATTACCTCCAAATGTCTCAACTGCGGTCTTACTGAGTTCGAAAGTGAGGTCAAGTTGATTAAGCAGGGTTCGGTCATGGCTTACCAATAAAATTGTCTCTTTGCTTTTTCTGATAAACTCATATAATAACTCGCGACTTTCTAGATCGAGATGATTAGAGGGTTCATCAAGCAAGACAATACCTGGCCCGTGTATCAATATACCAGCCAGAAAAACTTTGGTTTTCTCACCTCCACTCAGCAGGTGCATAGACTGATGAAGTGGTAAATGCTGCAAATGCCAATAATCAAAGGCGCTTTGAACCCGTTCTTCAATCATCCAATCGTCGTTTAATAGGGCAAAGTTCTCAAATGAGGCATCACCATTCAAAATAGCTTTATAGGCATTGAGTTTTTGCTCGATGCCCAATGCCTGAGCTATGGTAAAATTATCGTACTGCCCAAGGTGCTGTGGGACATAATAAGGTTTTTCAGTAAATATAACTTCACCTGCTGACGCTTGTAATTGTCCGGCTATGATTTGCAATAAGGTTGATTTACCTGTGCCGTTGTTGCCTACTAAAGCCGCTTTTTCGCCTTTATTGATAGCAAAACTAATATTTTGAAACAGGATTTCCCTGTCAGAATGTATATAGGATACTGATTTGATTATAATACTCATAACTCAATGTGTAATAGCATGAAAATGCTGGTAAAAAATATAACAAGAAGAGTCAGACAAACAACAAGGGTGTTTGCTGTCTGGAAAGTCATGAAGACTAAAATATGGATGGTATTACATAATTACTAAGTTTGGCCACAGCACGCTGCAAAGCGTTGTTGGCGAATTGACAATGGGATTTATCAAAACATTCCGGTTTGGAATCTGTGAGAGTCGAGGCACCCTCTTACTTAGTATCTTACATTGAGTATAATTTTATTTTGATACAAAATTACAGCATTTGTATGGGTTTTGCAAATAAGAAGCTTTCATCGTCTTTCAATTCAAGGATTGCCACAATTCGGTGTCCACATCTTATAGGACCTAAAAGCCTTTGAATATTCTTCTTCAAAAATGAAGTGAACTATAAAATACCGATAATAAAATTTTGCATTTACTTTTTCGGTAAAATCCTTAATTTTACAACAACCTCTTCAATCACCACTATCTTAGCTTTTACACTTATGCCTGATGCACGCACAATTGATATTGCACAACCCTTACCACTTTCAAAGTCTGAAAAAATTATAGCCATAGTTTTTCGTTGGACTCGTATTTTATTGATGTCCACTGTTTGGGTGAGCGCCGGACTCTTCGGGCTTTATATTCTGGCCTTTTACGCTGCCGCTTTGTATCAGGGCAATTTAGGTCGATGGAATGAAGTACTGCCCGGCTTATACGACAAAACCACGCAAAAGGCTACTATGGGTATTGGATTGCATTTTGCCATGGGCGGAATCATTCTGATATTGGGGAGTATTCAACTGATTGACGCAATAAGAAGCAAATACCTTACATTTCATCGTTGGGTAGGGCGTATTTATGTCGTTGCTTCTATATTGGTGGCTATAGGCGGGCTCACATTTATTGTCATCAAAGGCACTATCGGTGGCCCTGTGATGAATGTGGGTTTTGGTTTGTATGGTATTTTAATGCTAGTAGCAGCCATTGAAACTTATCGACATGCCGTAGCAAAAAACACCGATACACATAGAGCCTGGGCCTTACGTTTATATGCTTTGGCCATTGGTTCATGGCTATACCGCATGGACTATGGTTTCTGGTTTCTACTGGCGGATAAAGCAGGACATAACAATACATTCACAGGGCCTTTTGATTATGTAATGGCATTTTTCTTCTATCTACCCAACCTGCTTGTGGCTGAGATATTCATTCGTTCACAGAATAATCGTAAGACCTCTTTATGGTTCAATTTGATTTTTACGGTAGTCTTGTTAAGCATGACCGGTTTCTTACTTTTAGGAACTTATTATTTCACCAAATTCTATTGGGGGCCAGCTATTGTAGAGTGGATATTTTAAAATCCTAAGGTATCCTTTCATCTTCTTAATTGCCAAACGCTTAACAAAATCAGCGGTCTTTCAGCAGATTAAAAAAATAGCTGTATATTCAACATTTATTTTATCTGGCCAGACAATTTATGAAGCGTATCTTTCTATTTATATTTTTTTCTCTGCTTTGGGTTCATCACAAACTCATTGCACAAAGTAAAACAGTAGCTATTGATACCCTTCTAAGCTGGTTAAACCAGAAAAATCTTTTCAATGGTGCCATAGTTGTCGGTCAACGGGATAGTATTATACTGAGCAGGGGGTATGGATATACCAATTTTTCGAATGCCACCCCCTTTACTGTTGACACCCCGGCTGATGGCGGCTCTATAGCCGAAACCCTGACAGCTACAGCAGTTGTATTATTGGCCGAACAACAAAAACTCAGTCTCTTAGATTCGGTACAACAATATATTCCGGAGTACCCCTATCCTAACACCAAAATCTGGAATCTGTTAACGCATAGTACCGGTGGTTTACCCGATTACAATTATTATTTTGAAAAAATACCTGCCACCTATGTGCTTAATACCAAGACGATGCTTACCATTTTGAGTGAGCAAAAGCCTGCCTTACAGTATAAACCTTACACCAATTTCAGCTATGATAGTCCGGGTTTTGATATTGCCGCAGCCATAGTGGAACGTATTACTGGAGAATCATATCAGACCTTTCTGAGTACAAATTTCTTTGGGCCACTCAAAATGAACCAGTCTTTTATAAGGCCTCCCCTGCTCAATCAATGGCCCGGAGAAAGAATAAAAGGCTAT
>CBIHRH010000604.1:0-3813 GCA_966212365.1 uncultured Emticicia sp.
AGGCTGAATGCTACCAAAGGTAAATCTGCCATAGTTCGTAACATTGCCTGATTCCATTTTAAAATGGAAAATACCTCCGGGTCTGAAGTCCAGACTTACTACGCTATTTTTTGTTTGTTCCGGCCCCCACCATTCGTTTAGTGCTTCTGCCTTGCTAAAGGCATTAAATACCAGTTCTTTCGGAGCATTGAACTCATAGCTGAAAATAAAATCTGTATTATCGGGCTGTGTTGTCATGGTCTTATGATTTTGAAGATTGTATTTGAGTAAGGTATTTATCTAATGCACTGAATTGCTCTTTCCAGAACTTACGGCAGAAGTTAACCCACTCAGCTACCTGATTGAGTTCTTCTATTTTTACTTCACAATAGCGTTCACGGCCCTGTTTTTTTATCACAATCAGGCCGCACTCTGATAAAATCTTAATATGCAAAGAGACAGCCTGGCGTGTAACATCAAAGTTTTCAGCAATCTCATTCATATTTAAGGTTTTCTGTACCAACTTTTCAATTATCTGTCGGCGGGTGGGGTCAGCAATAGCCTGAAAAACATCTCTTCTTGATTCCATACAATTCGCAAGTATTTACTTGCAAATATATAGGCAAGCATTTGCTTGCGCAAATTTTATTTAAAGAATTTTAAGAGATGATTACCTTTTCAAAGGTAAGTATTTGTTTAAGGTGCCATTTATCAATCTTGCTGAAATTGTGGATATTCTCAATGAAATTCTTTAATAATACTCTCAATCTTAAACCCGAATACAACAAAAAAGCCTCTCCCTAACAGAAGAAGCTTATTCGCGATTACACCAAAAATTCATATATCAGCAAAATCTTAATTCCACATAGTGCCATGCAAGCCTAAAACAATTCCCATCCATAGACCTACAATGTATATAAGCACGGCCAGTATATTGGCTATTATCTTTTTATTGCCACCTTCATTACGCAGAAAATCTAAGAAATGATTACATACCCCAGCCGCTGCACCTGCCAATGGCGTAATCGTCAATGGCTGAATTAACCAGTATTGTCCCCAATCCGGGTGGTCAGGGTTTACTCTTAATACAAAAGAAAGTATTACGGCTAGTCAGATGGCCGCGCCAATCAGTACGCGTTTGATTAATAAAGAGGTATTGAAACCCTGAGTTGTTAAATTGTTTTTCGCTGTCATAGTTATCTAATGTTTTTATTATTCTAATGTATTTTCAAAAAATTAACCTGTTCAATATTTTATTAAAACTTACACTTTGCTCTTTCTTAGGTAATTCTGCACCAGATTACCTGCAAATCCAAATATCAGACCGCTTATTACTGCAATAATCAGTACCGCTCCCGGAGCGAGTTCATCATCTGGTGATGTTTTATCCAGTACTAAAATTTTAAACAGAAAAAGGAAACCTGCCATACCAATAGCAAACCCTATGATTTTACCTGCAATGTTTTTCATAGTTGTATTTATTATTATAGTTAAAAAAATCTTTGTTTCATTTTATGAGTACTTGCCTGAATTTAATCCCATAAAGTACCTCCCAAGCCTGCTATAATACCAAACCATAGACCAAAGAGATAGATGAGCCCTGTTAAAATATAGGCTATTATTCTCCTGGCCCCACCTGCATATCGCATCGGATCCAGAAAGTAAGTGCTTGCGCCTGCCAATGCCACTATTATGGGTGTAACAATGATTGGTCGTACCATCCAGTAGTGCCCCCATTCTGGTTTTGGATTATCGGCTCCTAACACAAAAAATAATATAATTACAAGGCCAATAATGGCACCAATCAATGCTCTTTTAATGAGCAGGAGTTGCGTTGTAAAATTGTTCTTTGCTGTCATAATGGTGTTTAATTTATATCAGATTTAATCTTTGCTAATTTAATTCTCTTTTGTAAAAACTCTTTCTCCGCCACGCCTTTTTATGGTCATCTGTTTTTTAGCGGCGTCAAACTCAACAACTAGAGCACCCTCTATCTGAAATCTGTTCTGTGCAGTGGCTTCTAGTGCAATAGCACCCGATTCCCCCGGTGGTTTAAAGAAAAGTGTTTCTCCATCTCTTGTAATGGTAAATTTTACAGGAGCTTCGGGGTTTGTGTATACACCGACATAACTTTCAAGAATCTCAGGGCTGATAACAACAGATTCAAACGAAGGTATTGTATATGGTTTGTTATAATAAATATCAGTAATTCCTTTCATAATATTGGCTACCGGATAAACCTTTGCATTGGTTGTATAGGCAATTGCCAGTTTTTCTTCCGGCAAATAAGCCAGCCAAGACCCATAATTATCTGCCCCACCTCCATGCCCATAGAAAGTCTTACCTGCAAAGGTGAAGGGCTCCATTCCCAAGCCCTCACCCTCTCGCATGGTTTTCATCTGCTCAAGGCTTTCAGTAGAAATAATCTTCCCATCGAATAATGCCTGAATGAATTTAGCCATATCACCAGGTGTCGAAATAATTGCTCCTGCACTGAAGAGGATACTTGGATGTGTTTCATGCACCGGTTTCCACTCATTACCAAGATTCATATAAGTGAGTGCTTCATTTTTATTCACATCTATTTTTCCGGTTGCCAGATAGGTGTTTTCGAGACCAATCTTCGATATAATTCTTTCATTGAGCGCTGCTTCATAGGTTTTACCTGTTATTTTTTCAATAATAAACCCTAAAACCTGGTAGCCGGAATTACTGTATGAATGCTTTGCGTCAGGCTCGAACTCAGGTGTAGCTTTGATAATAAGGTCAAGCATTTCTTCCTTTGTTATAGGAGTAGTATTCACATTTTCTTGCGCATTCTGCGTACGTCTTACGTTAGGAATACCGCTGCGATGCCCGAGTATATGTTTAATGGTAATTTTATTTGCGTTCGGAACCTGAGGAAAAAATTGATCTATCGTATCGGTCAACTTTAATTTTCCTTCTTCTACCAATTGTAGAATTATGGCAGAAGTAAACATTTTTGTGATAGACCCGATTCTAAACCGACTTGCCTCTGTCAAAGGTTTCCTTTCATTACTTTTAATCTCCCCATAACCAATAGACCGGGCATATTGCATTTCTCCGTTTTTGATAATGACAAGACTACCCATAGCCTTATTCTTTGCTGATAGCCGATCAAAAAACTGGTCGAGTTTAGCTTTGTCAAATGTTTGCGCAAATACAAAATTTAATGACACGAGTGCGAGTAAAATTGTAAAAAATAGCTTTTTCATTGTTTTGAAACTGAGGATAGATAATACTGGAACTTCATTTAAAATTATGTAATGCTTTTTCATATTATTCTGAGGATTTTACTTAATGTTTTCTTGTACTATCCTACTCTCTGCTATTTTTCCTCTGCCAATTTTTGCTTCCCTCAGAAAAACTCATAGAATCTCTACTCGTACATGTAAAAGTACTTTGCGATTCAAAGTTAAATAAAAGTACTTTGTACTTCAAAGCAAAATCGTAAAAAAATTTTCTATAACGCCTTTTAATCATAAAACTGAGATTTTGGAAAGGTTTTTATCTGAGCGTATAGAGATTCTATATCATTTTTCCTTCTGTAATTTAGTGCTTAGCTATTAAGCCTCTCTGCCTTGGAAGTTAGCGAGAAGTACAACAGTCTGATTATGCAAAAAATCGCACTTAGCATTTTGAAAGCCTGATCTAAAACAGGAAATTTAGGGAACGCCTAGTTGGGGAAACCTAGTCGGGACGCCCAGTTGAAGAATCATTCTGGTTTTCTGGAGTCTGTGAGAACCGACAAAGAAACGGCCAATGTAAATTTATCTAAAAAAGTGATGACTATCTTATTTTTGGATTGTGGCT
>CBIHRH010000605.1:0-3802 GCA_966212365.1 uncultured Emticicia sp.
CACACCCCATAGTTTAACATTCCAGGGTTTTTCACGGCCATTTTGTTTACGAAGTTCAGACATCGGGCTTCCTCCCGGATGACTTACATAAGTAACCCAGTCAGACAAATCTTTAACCGAACCACTGCCGACATTACCTGCCAGATAAGGCTCTGCACCTATGCGTTCGCAAAGGTCAAGGAAATCATGTGTACCGAAACTATTATCTTCGGTAACACCTCCCCACCAGACATTCACCATTTTGGGGCGATTAGCTTTAGGACCAATGCCATCTTTCCATTGGTAGGTATCGGCAAAGCAACCGCCCGGCCAGCGGAGATTAGGAATTTTCAGGTCTTTCAATGCCTTGATTACATCGTTCCGAACTCCGGCCGTGTTTGGGATTTTAGTATTCCCTTCACCAACATAGATACCTCCGTAGATACATCTACCCAGGTGTTCGGCAAAATGGCCATAGATATGTTTATTGATTTGCGTTTTGGCTAAATCGGTATTCAGGGTAATTCTGGTCTGGGCAGAAGTCGTAAAAACTACGCACCCTGCAATGAATAAAAGAAAGGCTTTTTTCACTTTACTGATAGTTATGGTTGTAAATTCTTTAGGGCAATATTACTATTTGAAAAGTAATTGGGCAAACATCATCAGATTATGTCGCCAGACAGGCCAGGTATGTCCTCCGGCATATTCGCTGTATTTATACTTAATGCCCATCTCATCAAATTTCTTCATCATAATCTGGTTATTCGCATGGGCAATGTCTTCTTTGCCTCCCTGCGAGAGCCAGAATTCTTTGAGGTTGGCATTGAGTTTTTCGCTGTTGGTCTTCATAAATTCATATTGCGGATCTGATAATTTGGTATTATTGGCCCACCAACCCGAACTGAATACACCCAGGTAATTAAACAGGTCAGAGTTTCTGACACCTGCATGCAGTGTTTGCAGACCACCCATAGAAAGCCCGGCTAAAGCCCGGTTTTTACCATCAGTTAAAATCCGGTAGTTAGATTCCACAAAAGGAATGACTGCATTTTTTAATTCATTTTCAAAGGCTTTCAGGGCATTTTCACCGAAACCGGCTACACCACCTCCCATGCCGATATTGCCATCCATCATTATTATTAACATAGGTTTGGCTTTATTTTCAGCAAGGAGATTATCCATAATTAAATCGGTTTTACCTTGTGTAGCCCAACCGCGCTGGTCTTCGCCACCACCGTGTAAAAGGTATAGCACCGGATACTTATTAGTAGAGGCATCATATCCGGGTGGCGTATAAATATACATTTCACGCCAGGCATTGGAGGCTTTGGAAAAGTATTTTTTGATACGAATATCACCATGCGGAACATCTTTCAAAGCATAAAAGCCACCATCCTTATACGGAATTTCTATGCCACTGGCCATACGGCCCATACCATAGAAACTCTCACTGGCAGGGTCAGCCACAGGTACGCCATCAATTAATAACGAATAGTAATGAAAACCACGGCTGACAGAATCGGTAGTAACCATCCAGAAACCACTCGTATCTTTTGCCATATCATATTTTTTCCCTAAATCAATCTGTACCTTTTGCGCCTCCGGAGCTCTTACCCTGAATACTACTCGGTTATCAGGCAAAATCTGGGGATACTTGGTATTTCGGATATTACTTGCCGCTGGCGTACCCAATACAGAGTATTTAGTAAAATCTTTGGTGCTGATAGGCTTAAACAAGAACTGCGAAAACATATACAGTCCATTTTTCCAGACCTTAAAATCATGTACGCCCGGCTCAACATAGTATATATGCGGTACATCTTTTTCGTACAGATAATCATGGGTGCGTTTACTGAACGTAATAAGGCCATCTCCATCGCCACAGGATATCCAGAGCAATTTAAGCTTTTTTCTGGCTTCATCGGGGTTAGGAACCAGTTCTTCCGGGCGTTTGGTATTAGGCGCCGAAGAGAATCCACCAACCCAAGCAAACTTATCCAGATTACCCAAACCAAAATTGAGCGATTGCCCGCCTCCCATCGAAAGCCCTGCAATGGCTCTATTCTCACGGTCAGTAAGCACAGGGTATTTCTTTTCTATAAACGGAATCAGGTCGTTCAGCAAATCTTTTTCAAAAGTAGCAAATGCTTCTACCTTTTCTTTATCAAATACATTGCCTATGGCACGGTCGTCTTTCATGGCTCTTCCATTAGGCATAACCACTATCATCGGTTGTAGCTTGCCATCGGCATAAAGATTATCCAGAATCACAGGTGGGTTGCCTCCTTTGAGCCATTCTTTTTCATCCCCGCCAATGCCATGCAAAAGATACAATACCGGGTATTTCTTCTTTTTATCAAATCCCGGAGGAGTATAAATCAATGCCTTGCGACTATTGCCAACGGTTTTTGATTCATAGATAATAGAATCCAGTTTACCTTTATTTATGCCTGTGCGTTCTTTATCAAATCCCTTGGGTGCTTCTTTTTCGATAGTTTGAGCAAAGGAAGAAATCACTATGCTCAAAATGCCGAAAAGTGATATGAGTTTTTTCATGCGTACTATTAATTTATCTTCAATTTATAAATATGTAATTTCAAGGGTGGTACTCTGCAAAGTTATTTTAGAAGAAACTATTTTTGAAAAAGCAATGGCGCTAATTGATATAGGCTTCGGCGCCAAGTCTGGAACTCATGGGCTGTACCTTCCGAAACATACGATACTGCATTGAATCCTGCATTTTTCAATTCTTCTGCTGCTTTTCTCACGCCGTCAGGACGTTCTTTGCTACCACAACTTAAAAAGATGAGCTTTACCTTAGATTTATCTTTGATGTCGGCAGAAGCATAAATACCTCCGCTTAATAATCCATAATATGAAAATACATCCGGGTTATTAAGGGTAATTGTTTTGGTCTCCATGCCACCCATCGAAAGGCCTGCCATGGCACGACTATCTTTTTTGGCAATGGTACGGAAGTTGGCATCTACGTAAGGAATCAGTTCATTGATCAGAACCGTCTGAAACGGTTCAATTTTGAAATTGCGGATACCGCCCGGTTTTACATCGTTGGTCATGCCGTAGGTCATTACAATAATGAAAGGCTTAACTTTCCCGTCAGCAATCATATTATCCATAATCAGGTTTGCATGTCCCTGATTACTCCAGGCCGTTTCGTCTTCGCCCCAGCCGTGTTGTAAATACAGCACCGGATATTTAGTTTTTTTATCTTTCTCATATCCCGGAGGTGTGTAAACAAACGCTCTTCTGGAAGTATTGGTACTTGGCGACGGGAAAAGCACTTGTTGCACATGCCCGTGAGGCACATTTTTCAGTGCGTAGAAATCCTGGTCATGGGCTGGTATTTCAATCCCACTCTCCCAACGCACAGAGCCATAATAATTGAGTGTACCAGGGTCATTGAATTTTCCCCCATCAATTCTTACATTATAGTAGTGAAAGCCCTCATCCATCGGGCCTTCGGTAGTTCCCATCCAGGTGCCGTCTTCTGCTTTGGCTAATTTAGTGCCACCTTTACCACCTAAGCCCAAGCTTACCCTTACACTATCAGCCGCGGGTGCTACTATTTTAAAACGGGCATAGCGCTGTGAATTGACCATCGGATACTCTTGTCCGGGTTGGTTTAAAGACGAAGGCTTAAAGTCTTCGATGATGGCGGGCTGCTGCGCTTGCGCCAGACAAGCACTTCCTGACAGAGTAGTGAAAAGTGCTATTTTAAATATTCTGTTTTTCATTGTTTGATGGGTTGATTATA
The DNA here is from genome assembly GCA_966212365.1 of uncultured Emticicia sp. Classification (GTDB taxonomy): domain Bacteria; phylum Bacteroidota; class Bacteroidia; order Cytophagales; family Spirosomataceae; genus Emticicia. Next base: position 3,755 of record CBIHRH010000605.1, read on the forward strand.
CTGTATAGATTTAAATTTTATTTGAAAATTTCCTGTAACGAATGAACC